>MWFF01000122.1 GCA_002071485.1 Verrucomicrobia bacterium ADurb.Bin006
CACGCCGCCGTGATCAACCTCTCCGGTCACGCTCGCGATCACTGGCCGATCCGCCACCACGCGATGCAGCCGGAAACATCCCTGGGAGTTGGTGGCGGCAACGCTGAGGCGATGTTCACCTTGCGCGATGGCGGGCGGATTGGTCACCGGCATCCAGGAGGATGCATTGGCCAGCGACGACGCGGTTTGGAGCACGAAGCCGGCGTCGTTTCTGGGCCAGGTCAACACCGCGTTCGCCGGTCCATCGCGCAAAATCGTCAGCGAGGGCTGAGCCGGGCCGTTTGGATCCTGCGCACAAAGGCGGCAACCGAGGGCGAGCAAAACGGACAGACAGAAGCCGATGCGCATGTTTTTCATACCTGTCTCTTCCACGCTGCGAGCAGGTTCAACTGGAAGCATTGCCGCCGGTCTGAGCGGCAAAAAGCAAGCCTTATTTGCCGTTCCGGGCCTCCTACGTATTCGTTAAGACGATCCGGCTTTGTAGGTTACCAACGCCCCTGGCGGGGACGATCTTTGATCGGCAGCGCCACCGAAATGGGGTCAGTCTCGGCGATCAATCTGTGTTCCGGCCTGAATCGGTGTGGAGTCCGTCCCTCACAGATTCGGGGCGGAACACAGATTGCCCGGCCATGGCCTTCTCCGTGTCCTCGGCGTCTCTGTGGTTCATTCCGCACGGCGACATTCGGCGAGGGTGATCAACCACAGAGACACAGAGAGCGCCTAGGACACGTAGCTGGCGCTACCCATCGCCAGGCGTGTAGCGATCCATTGCTCCACCGAAATGCCGACAGCGGCTGCTCCGCTGCCACCAACCCCGCGCGGACCGGGTTTAGGTGGACGTAATCGCACGCCGCCCTCAGGTACCCGGGCCAGCGCCCGTCAATGACCAGGGACTTGTAGCGTCCGCTGAACACGTGTCCGAAGTACCGGTTCGACATCAAGCCCTATGCACCCCCGCTCCCTTCGGGACAAACTCAAGCAGGAGACATCTTGGGTGCGTGAAATACGTGCCTTTGGATCGTTGCACGGAAGCGGAGATTCTGATCGGGGATCGCTTTTCCTGGCAGTCTCTTTCTGATTGGTTGGTCTGCCGACTCCGACCAGGTCTGGCTGCGCGGGCGCCAACGACCACGATTCGCACCCAGGATAGAGTTTCGTTTTCGCGCGAGGAAGAAGATATCCAGACTCGGTTCGTAAAGCGCTGTCCGGACGTTAAACAGTCCCAGGAAACTGTGGAAGAGGTTCTCATGCGAATATGGGTTGGCAAGGTTCGCCGCCAGCAAGACCGGATCGATCGCCTTCGACTCGAGGAAGTCCGGCGACGCCCAGAAAATCATCGGGATGTGCGTCTGCTGGCTTGGAGCAATGGCGGGGGGAAGTCCGTGGAGATAAATATTGTATTCTCCAAGGGATTCACCGTGGTCGGAAACGTAGAGCATCGCGGTCGGATACGCTTGCGTCTCCAGCAGGTCAATCAGCCGGGCGAGCACGTAGTCCGTGTACACGATGGTGTTGTCGTAAGCGTTGACGATGGTCTGCCGTTCGCATTCTTGAACATCATCCCGGCCACATTCCGGGAGAAACGGTTTAAATGCCTCTGGGGTCCGCTTGTAGTAGGACGGGCCGTGGCTCCCTAGCTGATGAAGCACAATGAGCAGGTCCCCGCTATTGTCCTGGAGCAACCGGTCAAGGCCTTGCAAAAGAATCTCGTCGTAACAGCCCCCTCCGGAACGTAAGGCCTCATCGTGTGCGCAGTTCAAGTCCTCGTGCCTGACCCGGTCCGCAACCCCTTTGCTGCCGGAATTGTTGTCTCGCCAGATCACCTGAACTCCCACGCGCTGCAACACATCGAGCAGGTTCTCGTATTTCTTCGCCTCGCGGGAAGAGTAATGTCGTTTGCCCAGATGCGAGAACATCCCCGGCAGCGCAGTCGCCGTGTCAGTTCCACAAGACTGCACATCGGTAAAGGAGACGACGTCTCGCCTGCCAAGTTCCGGGTTCGTCATCCGGTCGTAGCCATTCAACGAGAAGTTCTCGGCGCGGGCTGATTCGCCGATCACATAGACCACAGCCGTTCTGGTGGCCGTGGCTGGTCTCGTGGCATCGGAGGCGATGGCTCGCAGGCTTGGGATGCCGCGTGCCGCATGGTTGGCCTGTAACACCCTGACGAAGCTGTAGATCGGATAGGTGGGATTGACGTATGTGCGGAGCGCTCTATGGTTCCGCCCAAACAACACTAACTCCTTGAAATTGGCCAAAAGCAACACGGCGAGCAGGACCAAGTTGGCCGTCACGACGCCGGTGCGCACAAGCAGTTCGCGCCGCAATGGGCGATAGCGTATCCGCACCAGCACCACCAAGATGGCCGGCAACACCCCCAATAGGAACACGTGTCTGAACAGAGCCCAAGTGAAGAACTCAGCGGCCTCTTGGAAGTTGGTCTCCACGAGATTCGTGATCATGCGCTGATCAATCACGATCCCATAACTCCTCATGAAATAATCGGAAACACTCGCCAGGACGATCACGACACCCAAGAACGTCTTATGCACCGCCGGGTGGGACAGCAAGGAGAGCAAGGTGTTAAACACCAAAACCAGAATCAACCCCGTCGCCACCAAGAACACCCCGCGACTGCTGTTCGAAGATTCCAGAGCGACGGCAAGCGCTCGCCAAAAAGACCCATTGGCGCAACCCACAAGAAAAACGGCAGTGGCGAGATTGACCACCGTGGCTGTGGCGCTTATGCGGAAATGGTCGAAAGGAACCTGGCGCGGTTTTGCTTCTCTAGCCCGCATAGCAGTCCTCTTGCGAAGTCTGAGTGTCCTGCGCATCATAGGGGTGTGAAATATCCGGGCTAGGCCGCCTCTGCCTGAGGTCTCTCGAGCACCGCATACCACTGTTTGGCAATCCAGCGACGCGTCGCCATGGTCTGAACGACCCGCAACCCGGTCGCCTCAACGTCCTCAGTGAACTGCTTGCGCGGGATGGGGATTCGATCGGTGGGCGTTCTGCGGCGAATCCAGTTCCGCAAACGGAAGATCAAGGCCCCCAAGCAGCGGTCGCAGAAGAAAGAAACGACGATCTGGCCCCGGCAAATCCGGCCCAACTCGCTCAGGCAGCGCCGACGAACCTCCGGTTCCCGGAAGTGATGGAACAGGCGGTTGCAGAGAATGGCGTCGAACGCGTTGTCCCTGAAGCTGGTCAGGAAGGCGTCTTCAACACGGAATTCAACGCCCTGAGCGATTCCTCGCGTCCGCGCATAGCCCTGAGCCTCTTCGAGCATGTGCGCGGATGAATCCGCCTCGGTCACCCGGAATCCCATTTCCACCAGAAGAGGCAGCAGCCGCCCGGTGCCCGAGGGCAGGTCCAACACCTTAGATCCGGGTGGCAGCCCCCGCAACAGCCGGCGTACACAGAGCAGTTCACGCCGATGCGTCGCCGTTCCATGCAGCGAACGCGCGTATTTCCGGGCGGATACCTCGCTATTGAAGCGATTCCTGGTTTGTTCGGCGGAATTGGATTCTCGACCTCCGGCGTCGAGGTCCAATGCCTCTCCCTTTCGTTGCACCGAGACCCTCCTGTCTGCTTCACTCACGGGTTCCCCTCCATCCGCTGGATCAAGGCAAACGATCCTGCGGTCGCAACAACGCGCCACGCATTGGTCGGCCAGTCCGAGCCCACTTTCGTCAACTTGACCACCCCAAAGACCGGCCGCCCCGGCGGTGCAAGGGTCGAACATTGTCCGGGGGAGGACAGCAGTCTCGCCTGCTGGGCGGGCGTCGGCGGCAACAGATGATCCACCCGGTCCTCGGAAACGTGGATCAGACGCGACAAATACCACTCCAAGCCTGGCACGTTGGCCCGGTAGACGAAGACCATCGGTTCGTCGCCAGTCTCAGAACGAATCCGTTGCGTCAGGCTCCGCATGGACGCCCCGACGCCCATCAGGTCATTCCATGATCCAGCCTGACTCAGAAGAAGAATCCATACGATCAATGACCCTGCCGCAAAACCGCCTCCCAACACGGAGGCCTTGGGCTTGACCGGCACGGTCAGGGCGCCCATGCCCAATGCGATCAGAATCAGAATCCCGAGCAGGGGCAGCGGCACGGCGGGTATTGTGTGCGTGGTGAACCGCAGAGCCGCCACGAGGGCCACAATCAGGCTGCCGAAAAACCCTGCGATGCTTGCGGCATGCCAGGTCAGATCGGACCTGCTTCCCACCCGCTCCCACCATCCCCCGATCGCGAGGGCCAGTGCGGGATAGAGGGGAAGCACGTAGGTGATCAGCTTCGAGCCGCTCAACGAAAGCACCAGAAACGGGGGCACCACCCAGCCAATCATCAACCACCACACGCGGCCAAACGGCTGGTCGGTCTTCAGCTCGCGGTTCAGCCAGGGAACGACTGAGGCCAACAGAAACGTCCACGGCAGCAGCCCAACCAGCAGGACGGGGATGTAGAAGAACGTCGAGTGGTAGCGGCCATGCTGCCGGGTGAAGAAACGCGCGATCAACTCGTCGTGCGCAAAGAAGCGGACCAGCGTTGGCTCCCTGACTGCGACGATAAGAAACCATGAGATACCGATGAGGGCCGTCAGCGCCATCCCTCTGAACCAGGGAATCTTCACTCTCTCACCCCGGCGCCTGAGCGCTATCTGCCACGTCGCGACAGCGCTCACCGGCACCACGATTGCCATCGGCCCCTTGGTCAAGAAGCCAAGACCCATCGCGATGAAGCAACCCCAGAGCCAGCGCCGATGGGCGGGTTCGAGTGCCCATTGAGCAAAGGAAGCGATCGCCGTCGTGATCCAAAACGTCAGGATCATGTCCGGCGTGAGCAGCCGAGCCTGGACAAAGAACTGCAAAGACGTCACCAACACAATCGTGGCCGCCACCCCGGCGCGCTCCCCGAACAGGCTTCGGCCCGTTTTGAAGATCAGCCATGCCGTGCCGATGGCCGCGAGGGCACAGGGGAACCGAGCCGCCCACCCATTCTGACCGAACACCGTGAAACTCGCGGCTGTCAGCCAGTAAACAACCGGAGGTTTCTGAGGGTGAGCAAAACCATGCAGTGTCGGCATCATCCAGTCTCCGCTCTCCAACATTTCGCGGCTGATCTCCGCGTAGCGCCCCTCGTCCGGTTCGTTGAGTCCGCGCCCGCCCAGCAGGGCAAAGCAGGCGATCAGGACGAACACGGCCAGAGCCAGTCGCTCCCAGTATCGGCCACGACTCGGTTCAGACTCGAGTGTCGGTTGTCTGACGGGTGTCATGGCCGTGCGCGCCCCGGGGGTTGCGGCGCCGCGCAGTCGTCCGCGCTCTTCGCCAACCGGACCAACGGTACTGGCTCGCAGATGCGTCATCGCTTCAGATCGAGGCGCCTTGCGGTGCGCGGCTCACACCGGCCTGGCGGCGGTTGTGCCGTGTCTCCAGGAACAGGTTGTAAGCCGCGATAGCCGCGGGAAACAGGTTGGACAGCACGCCAACCGAATCACTCTTGTTGCTAAGACTGAAGTAGGAGAGCAGCAGCAGGCTGCCCAGCAGCGACATATACCAGAACAGGCGTGGGAATTTGGAGCGGCGCGCCGAGTGGGACGCGATCACCTGGACGAACCAGCGCCCCGCGAAGAGGGCGACACCCAAGTACCCGATGAGCTTCCACGGTGTGACCACCACTGCTACGTCAAACAGATCGACTCGGAACAAGGTGTCATTCATTCACTTGGTTGCCTGGATTCGGGCCCGGGGCAGTTGCCGGCGGAGCAGCCACGCGACGCCGATCAGGTCGAAGGCCCCCGCGCGGGCACGCGACCAATTGTTGTACTTCGATGTCCCGGCCAAGCGCGGGCGATGCCGGACTGGCACCTCGGCCAGGCGGAGGCCCGCCTGCCGGAAGATCGCGGGCAGGTACCGATGCAGTCCCCGGAACGGGACCAACAGGTCCACCGCCTGTCGCGGGAACACCTTTTGAGAACAGCCGGTGTCGCGAATGCCGTCGTGGAGGAACGCGCGGCGAATAGCGTTCGCGATCCGCGAGGCAGCCTTTCGATTCCATGCGTCGTGCCGATCCTCCCGATAGCCGCAGACGACATCCACGCCACCGCCATGAAATGCCTCGAGGAGCAGCCAGAAGCTGGCCGGATCGTTCTGGCCGTCACCGTCCATCAGACCGCAGACCTCGCCCGTACACGCGTGTA
The DNA here is from genome assembly GCA_002071485.1 of Verrucomicrobia bacterium ADurb.Bin006. Taxonomy (GTDB): domain Bacteria; phylum Verrucomicrobiota; class Verrucomicrobiia; order Limisphaerales; family J093; genus MWFF01. Next base: position 6,199 of record MWFF01000122.1, read on the forward strand.
GTCCGTGGTAAATCGCGGCGCTTTGCCCGAGATTCTCCGCGAATCGCAGCCCCCGGATTCCCGTCATTTCACTGACAGCCCTCCAGGTGCGGTCGCTGCTTCCGTCGTCGATAGCGACAATTTCGGCCCGGGGCAGCGCCGCGCGCAATTCTTCGAGGACGGAGCGCACGTTGGCCTCCTCGTTGTAGAAGGGAACCACGACCGAAAATGAGGCATCCCCCGAACTCATGTGAGGCAAAGCGTCGCCTGCATCCGCTCCAAGCGCTATGAAACTCATCATCGACTGGAACAGTGAGGGATCGAGATAACGCCGAAATGAAAGCCGGATGACAGTATTGTCATTTACGTTTCATTCCTCGTTCACCCGGGGGCGAGACAGTGCGCGCAGCGTGAACGCCGCCATCACGAAACACGAACTGCCCGGGGACGAGCACGGACACGAGTCTGCCCGATCCGAAACGGAGACGTTCCTTTGCCCCCCTGCACCGCCGGCGTGGACGCTCTATGGTCCCTTGCTGGTTCGATTGGACCGGCTGGAGCTCGTGAAGACCAAAGGCCACGAGCTTGTCGTGCGGCGCGGCGACGGGGCCGGTGAGGTCTCGGTTCTCAACCGATCGCCACTCGATCGGCCGGAGCGCATCTGGATTGTGTCGAGTCCTTCGGGGCGCGCCGATGCCGTTGTCGAGCAGCGGGTGCCGGCACCCGCGGAAACATGGAGGACGCCTCTCGAGGATGCCGGCAACCCCGCATTGTCTCCGGCGGGGACCTCCGTTACTCTGGAGATCATGCGTGTGCTCGTAGTCGAAGACGAACGCAAGACAGCCTCGTTCATCCGCAAGGCGCTCCAGGCCGAGGGCCACGTGGTGGACGTGCTGCACGACGGCTCCGAGGCGCTCCTCGCCGCCGCCAACACCCCGTTCGACGTGATTGTGCTCGACATCATGTTGCCCGGCCGCGACGGCCTGAGCGTGGTCCGCCAGATGCGGGAGCGGAAAATCACCGTCCCGGTGTTGCTGCTGAGCGCGCGGGGAGAGGTCGGCGAAAGAATTGAGGGATTGGACGCCGGCGCCGACGATTACCTGCCCAAACCGTTCGCCCTCGAGGAAGTGCTTGCGCGCGTCCGGGCGCTCGGACGCCGGCAGAGCGAGGCCAAGACTCCCGTCCTGCGCATTGCGGATCTCACGCTCGACTCGGTCACACGCAAGGTGAAGCGGGGCGGAACACCGATCGATCTCGCGCCGCGCGAGTACCTTTTGCTCGAGTTCCTGATGCGTTCGGCCGGCCGCATTTGCGGACGGATGGCCATCGTCGACAAGGTCTGGGACTACGATTTCGATCCCGGCAGCAACCTGGTGGATGTCTACATCATGCGCTTGCGCGAGAAGATCGACGCCGGCTTCGAACCGAAGCTCCTTCACACCGTGCGGGGCGTCGGCTACGTGCTCAAGGAGCCATCGTGACGATTCGAACACGACTCGCCCTTTGGCTCGGTGGCATCCTGCTGCTGTCTCTGGCGGTTTTGTCCGGCGTGCTGCACTACGAATGGGTCGAACAGCAACACCTCCTGCGACAGAAGAACACAGAACCCGAGTCGGCTTGGTCCGAAACCGGGGAGATCGTCCTCGGTTACGGCCTTCCCACCATGTTCTTCTTGCTGCTGGGCAGTTGGTTGCTGCTGGGAAAATCCCTCACGCCGATTAGCGCGCTGACGGTGGCCGCCGAGCGGATCGAAATCTCCAACCTCAAGGAGCGTCTTCCTCTGGCCGGTCGGGGGGACGAACTCGACCGGCTCACGGTCGTCTTCAATAACATGATGGCGCGGCTCGACGAATCGTTCACTCAGATTCGCGAATTCACCCTGAACGCCTCGCACGAACTCAAGACGCCGTTGACCGTGTTGCGCGCCGAGACCGAAACGGCACTGTGCGACGGCGCCACCCCGCCGGCACAGCGCGAGATCTTCGCCAACCAGCTCGATCAAATCGCCCACCTCACCAAGATTGTGGATTCGCTCACCCTCCTCTCCAAAGCAGACACCGGTCAACTCACCCTGGCACTGGAGTCCGTTCGCCTCGACGAGTTAGTACACGCCAGCTTCGCCGATGCCCAACTCCTCGCCTGGCCCGACGGAATCACGGTTGAACTGAAGGCGTGCGACGAGGCCACCGTGCGCGGCGATCCCCATCGCTTGAAGCAACTTCTGCTCAATCTCACCGACAACGCCATCAAGTACAATCAGCCCCACGGGCGAGTGGAGATCGAGTTCGTCCGCGGATCTCGGAGTGTGGTCCTGAGGATAACCAACACCGGACCGGGCATCGCTCCGGAGCAACTGCCGCGAGTATTCGACCGCTTCTATCGTGGCGACCCGGCGCACGGGACCAGCGTGGAAGGCAGCGGTTTGGGGTTGTCCATCGCGCGGTGGATCGTGAAAGCCCACGGGGGCGAGATTCAAATCGCCTCCATCATGAACCGCGAGACCATCGTAACGGTGACACTTCCGCTGCTTGAGGAGGGGCTGGTCGTCGCACCCGCCCGTCTTTGACGCGCGGGTCGATGACGGGCAGGGGACCGAGCGCCGGGCGAACGGGCAGGTCACCGCGCCCGGGTGTGCGGCCTCGCATGACGAAACTGTCATCCGGTTTTCATGCAGAGCTCGTCTTTTCCGGACATGATGGCGGTGTGCCCATTCGAGTGCCGTGAGGAGTGGGTTCCCCCGGAGTCATCTATGCAAAGACACCTTGTGAACCTGCAGGGGCGGCGAGCGCGACGTGCGGCGGGCGTGCTGCTGACCACAGCCTTGGTAGCAGCCGGCGTGACGGGCTGCGTGCGGTATCAGGCGAAGCCGCTGGCCGCTGCCAAGGTGGCTGCGGACTATGGGGCTCGCTCGCTAGCAGAACCGGGGCTGCGGGCGTTCCTGGAAACCGCCCGAGTGACGCGGGAATGGCCGCGCCGGACCTGGGACTTGGAAGCGTTGACACTGGCGGCTTTCTACTTTTCGCCGGAACTGGACGTCGCGCGCGCACAGTGGAGCACGGCTCACGCTGGTTTGCGCACGGCAGGGCAGCGGCCCAATCCAACCGTCACGGCATCGCCGCAATACAACACCACCATGATCACTCCCTCGCCGTGGGGGATGGCGCTGAACTTAGACGTTCCCATCGAAACGGCGGGGAAGCGGGGACATCGCATGGCGCGGGCGCGGCATCTGTCGGACGCGGCCAAGCTGAACATCGCTGCGACGGCCTGGCAAGTGCGAGCGCGATTGCGTCGGGCGTTGGTGGACTACCATGCGGCGAGTGAGCAGGAACGGTTGCTGGCAGCACAGCAGGCGGCCCAGGAACAGAGCGTGAAGTTGCTGGAAGGCCAGTTGGCCGCGGGCGCCGTATCCGCGGCGGAGGTCACGCGGGAACACATCGCGCTGGACACAACCCGCCTCGCCGCACACGACGCGAAACGGCAGCGAGCCGAGAGCCGCGTGGCACTGGCGGAAGCCATCGGTGTCCCTGTCGGCGCACTCGACGGCATGGAGCTTTCGTTTATCGGACTGGACTCCATGCCACCGGACCTGGACTCTCCCACGGCGCGGCGTCAGGCACTGCTGAACCGTGCGGACGTTCTCGCCGCCCTGTCAGAATACGCCGCCAGCGAGGCGGCCCTGCGCCTGGAGATCGCCAAGCAGTATGCGGACATTCATCTCAACCCCGGTTACGAATACGACCAGGGAGACAACAAGTGGGGTGTGGGCTTGTCGCTCGAACTGCCGGTGTTGAACGAAAATCAAGGTCCGATCGCCGAAGCGGAGGCGCGGCGAACAGAGAGCGCGGCGAGGTTTCGCGCGCTGCAGGCACGCGTAGTCGCTGAGATCGAGCGTAGCGTGGCGGCCTATCGAACCGCGCTGGAGAAGTCTGGCACAGCGGATTCGTTGCTTGCGAATCTGGAGAAGCAGGAACGGCTGTTGCGAGGCAAGTTCGAGGCCGGTGAGATTTCTCGCAATGAAGTAGTCACCGGGCAGGTGGAACTGGCAGCGGCCCGACTGGCCCGCGCCGATGCCCTGGCCAAAGCCCAGCAGGCGCTGGGGCAACTGGAGGAGGCGCTGCAAAGCCCTTTTTTACTGCCTGCCGATACGCCTCGACTTTCACAAGACCCAAGAATTTCCCAAACTCCCAGGACCCCATGAACACTCGATTTCTTCTGTCCAGTTCTCTGGCCCTGTTTGTGTCGGGGCTGCTGAATGGATGCGGTGCACGGCACGAGGAAGAAGAGAAGGCCCCTGCAGAAGTCGCGGTCCAAATCGGTAAAGTCGCACGGGCGACGCTGCGCGCGCGCGTAGATGCTTACGGCACGGTGGAGGCGGAGCCGGCAGGCGGCGGAAAACCGGCGGGCGCGGCCCGGTTGTCTGCACCGGCTGCGGGCATCGTCATGGCCGTGCCGGTGAAGGAGGGCGAGCGCATCGAAGCTGGCACTGTGGTCGTGAAACTGGATGACCGGGTGGGGCTGGCCCAAGCCGAGAAGGCACGCCACGCCGTCGAATTTGCCGAGCAGCAAATGGCGCGGCAGAACAGACTCAAGTCCATCGAAGGAACGTCGGAGAAATCGTTCCAGGAAGCGGCGCAGCAACTCGCGGCAGCGAAAGCGGAATGGGCTTCCGCGCAAGCACAGCTCGCGCTGGTGCAACTGGCCTCCCCGCTGGCCGGCATCGTCGCCCGGATCAATATGCAGCCGGGGCAGACCGTCGAGCCGAACACGGTGCTCGCGGAAGTGATTGATCCCGCGCGCCTGGTGGCCACGGTCGGCGTTCCGGCAAAGGAGGCGATCGCGCTGAAGATTGCCCAGCGAGCCGAGTTGGTTGCCGACCGAGGGTCGGAGTTGATCGTAACAGGACAGGTGTTTTTCATCGGGCCGCAGGTGGATGCGGCCACAGATACAACTCTGGTGCGGATTTCCGTGCCTCCGGACGCCGGCTTCCGCCTGGGCCAGTTTGTGCGCGCGCGCATCATCACCGAAGAGCGCGCCGATAAGCTCGCCGTCCCGCGCGAGGCGGTATACACGGACCACGACGGGCAAAGCACGCTCTCGATTGTGGAAGGGGACAAGGCAATTCAGAAGACCGTGAAGGCGGGGCTGTATGATGGCAATCTCGTCGAGGTTGAAGGCGAGGGGCTGGAGGAAGGAGCAACGGTCGTCACGCTCGGTTCTTACGCGCTGCCGAAGGAAACCAAGGTTCGCATCCTCAACCCCCCGCAGGAGAGCAAATGAGCGAGACCATCGGGAAAACCATGTCCACACCGGGCGGATCGGGTGTCGGCGCATTCGCCATCCAGCATCGACTGGCCATCATCTTCATCACGCTCGCGGTTTGCATCGGCGGGGTTTACGCCGCGTTGCGAATGCCGTCGTCGGTGTTCCCGGAGACGGAGTTCCCACGCTGCGTGGTTTTGATCGACAGCGGCGTCATGCCGGCGGACGAGATGATGGCGACCGTGACACGGCCCATCGAGGAGGCGATGAAGGATATCCCCGGCGTGGTGCAGGTGCGCTCGGCCACGGGGCGCGGCAGCGCGGAAGTGAACGTGTTCTTCAACTGGCAGGTGAACATGGTTGAGAGCGAGCTCTACGTGCTCAACCGGGTGTCGCAGCTCAAGTCGAGCCTCCCTGCGAACACCAAAACCACCGTGTGGCGCCTGACATTCAATGCCTTCCCCATCCTGGGCGTCAGCCTCACCAGCCCGAAGCGCGAACTCACAGAACTATGGGAACGAGCCCGCTACGATCTCAAGCCGCGCTTTCTGCGCATTCCGGGCATAGCGCGCGTGGACCTGGTGGGCGGTCGCACGCCCGAATATCATGTCGTGGTTGACCCGCTGAAACTCGCGGCGGCCAACCTCGCGCTCACGGACATCACCACCGCACTGGGAAAAAACAACCTGGTGGCCCCGGCGGGCTTTCATAGCGAGAACTACACGATCTATCTGGCGCTGGTGGACAGCCGCGTGAAAGGGCCGCAAGACATCGAGGAGTTCGTGGTGATGATGCGCGACGACCATCCCGTCCGCATCCGCGACTTCGCGCGGGTCGAGCGCGGTCCGGAACCGGTGTTCAACGTGGTCAACGCGCAGGGGCGCCGCGCCGTGCTCATGAATATCCGGGCGCAACCCCGGGGCAGCAGCATCTTGAACATTGCGGCGGAGTTGAAGTCGCAGCTCGCCGAACTGCGACGCACGCTGCCGCAGGACATGGAACTGTCCTTTTACTACGATCAGTCGCTGCTGGTGAAGGACTCCGTGGGCAGTGTGTGGGAGGCGATCATCCTTGGCCTGATCTTCGCGGCGGTGATTCTCTACCTGTTTCTCAAGAACTGGGGCAGCGTGTTGACGGCCATCGTGGTGATTCCCGTCTCGGTCCTGGCCACCGTGGTGGTGATGCTGGGGACCAAACTGACCTTTAACCTGATGACCTTGGGCGGCATCGCCGCCGCCATAGGTCTGATCATTGACGACGCTATCGTGGTGGTGGAGGCCATCTACATGCGAGTGGCGCGAGGAGATTCACGCCTAGCGGCCATCCAGAACGCGATGGGTGAGATTCTGCATCCCCTCGTCGGCTCAACGCTGACGCCGGTGGTGGTCTTCATTCCGCTGGCGTTCCTGGATGGATTGCCCGGAGTGTTCTTCCGTTCCCTGGCGTTGACGCTGGTCGTGGCGCTGCTGACCTCGCTGGTCCTCGCGGTCACGCTCACGCCATCGCTGGCTTCCCTTTTCTTGCGCGACCGCGCCCATCTCGAGCATGGGCACCCACCCAAGGCGGAAGAAGGCGGATTCGTGATGCGGCCTTTGGTAAAGGTGTTCGGCGCGGTGCTGCGGCGGACGTTGCGCTGGCGTTGGGTGACGTTGCTGACATGCCTGGTCATCGGCTACAGCGGATGGCATGTCTTTAACCGCCTGCCCACCGGCTTCATGCCGGAGATGGACGAAGGAGGCTTTGTCATCGATTATCTGACGCCGTGGGGCACGAGCCTGGAGGAAACCGACCGCATCATGCAGCAGGCCGAAGCCATCCTGCGCGACACACCCGAGGTGGAGAGTTACTCGCGCCGCAGCGGCGCGCGCCTGGCGCTGGCAGTGTGCGAGCCCAATGATGGCGATTTCCTGGTCAAGCTCCGACCCGACCGCAAACGCACCACCGAGGAAGTGAAACAAGAACTGCGCCGCAAATTCAACGCCTCGCTCCCCCAGGCCGAGTGGGAATTCCCGAGCATCCTCGGCGACCTGATTGGCGACCTTACTTGGTCGCCCAAACCGGTCGAAATCAAACTCTTTTCCATCGACACCGAGTGGCTAAAGAAGAAAGCCCCGGAAATCAAGGCCGCCATCGAAAAGGTCAAAGGTGTGGTGGACACCCTGGACGGCCTGATCATGACTGGCCCGACGCTCAGCTTTCGCGTCCGACCGATGGACGCGCAACGGCACGGCCTCTCCAGCGACGACATTGCCGCGGTGCTCAACACGGCCATGCTCGGCCGCACCGCCTCGACCGTGCTCGAAGGCGACCGCGTGGTGGACATCCGCGTCAAGGCCGAATCGAGTGGACTGGACCGGCTCGACGCGCTCCGCGAACTGCCGCTGCGAACACCGTCCGGCTATCTGGCGAAGGTTGGCCAGGTCGCCGACATCACCGAGGAGGCCGGCCAGCTCGAACTGCATCGCGAGGACCTGCGTCAACTGGTGGCTGTCACTGCGGCATTCGAAGACCGCGACATGGGCAGCGGTATCGCGGAAATCAAGCAAGTGCTGACCGCTGACAAAACCATACCGCCAGGCGCGATCGAGTTCGGGGGCCTTTTTCAGCAGCAGCAGGAAAGCTTTCGCAACCTGATCGTGGTGCTCTTCCTTGGGATCGCGCTCGTTTTCACGGTGCTGCTGCTGGAATTCCGCAGCTTCCGCGAGCCGGTGGCCATCGTTTTTGGCAGCGTGCTGGCGTTGACGGGCACAGTCGGCGCATTGTGGATTACGGGCACGGCCTTGAACATCGTAAGTTTTCTTGGCGCCATCATCGGTGTCGGCATCGTGGCTAAGAACGGCATTCTGATGTTGGACTTGGTGGACCACCACCTCGCGAAAGGCGTCGGTCTCGAAGAAGCCCTCGTCCGGTCTGGTCGCCGGCGATTGCGGCCGATTTTGATGACAACCTTCGCGACGGCACTGGCTATGTTGCCACTGGCTTGGGGCATTGGCCATGGCGCGGACATGTTGCGCCCACTGGCCATCGGCCTCATTGGGGCGCTGTGCATCTCGCTGCTCTTTTCGCTCCTGGCCACGCCGACGGTGTATTGCCTCATCATGGGTCTGCGGGAGAAGTCGGCGATACAAAAACTCGCCGCGCATGAGTGAAGGCTTGCCCCGAGAGCCTTGACGCCGGCATGTTGTTTTGATAGCGGCAGGCACATCACGGGCCTGGTGCGGCGACGGCAGAGGGCTTTCGCCACCGGGAACGAACCAGGATCATTGCATGCGGCGCAACGTTTGCCTCGCGATAGTTGTCCACATCATTGGGCTCTCGAATGCCCCCGCGGACGCGTCCGTCTGGCCCAGCGGTCGAGAGGTGGTGTCGTTGCAGGCCCGCCCCTTCGACCTGCGCGAGGTCCGACTGCTGGACGGGCCATTCCGCGAGGCGATGCTGCGCAACGGGCGCTACCTGCACGATCTCGAATCCGACCGCCTGCTGTGGCATTTCCGCCGGACGGCAGGCCTGCCGACGCCCGGCGAGCCCATGGGCGGATGGGAAAAGACGGAGTTGCGCGGGCACACGATGGGCCACTACCTGTCGGCCTGCGCGCTGATGTTCGCCGGCACTGGCGATCGGGAGTTCAAAGAGAGGGCGGACGCCATCGTCGGCGAGTTGGCGAAGTGCCAGAAGGCCCTGGGCTCGGGCTACCTCAGCGCCTATCCCGAGGAGCAGATCGACCGCGTCATTGCGCTGAAGCAGGTCTGGGCCCCGTGGTACACGCTGCACAAGATCTGGGCCGGCCTGATCGACGTGCACGTCTATTGCGGCAATGCCGAGGCCTTGGAAATCGCCCGGGGCATGGCGCGCTGGGCCAAGGGACGCCTCGATGCGCTTGACCGTGCGGCGATGCAGAAGATGCTCGACCACACCGAGCAGGGGGGGATGAACGAGGCGCTCGCCAACCTGTATGGCGTCACGGGTGAGAAGGTCTGGCTGGAGTTGGCCGGGCGGTTCGATGCCGACGCATACAACCAGCCGCTGATGCTCCACCGCGACCAGCTCAAGGGGCTGCACGTCAATTCGTTCATTCCCAATGTGATCGGCACCGCCCGCCAATACGAATTGGCCGGCAGTCCCGTCAACCGGCACATCGCCGAGTTCTTCTGGCGCACCATCGTTCACGGGCGCACCTACTGCACCGGCGGAACGTCCGTCGACGAGCACTGGCGCAGCGATCCCTATCGCCTGGCCGATCAACTCGATGCCCACACCCAGGAGACCTGCTGCACCTACAACATGCTCAAGCTGACGCGTCACCTCTTCGCCTGGGAGCCCCGCGCGGAGTACATGGACTATTGCGAGCGGAACCTTTTCAACTCGATCCTGGCAACGCAGGACCCGCGCACGGGAATGATGATGTACTTCGTCACTCTGGCGTCGGGGCATTGGAAGTACTTCAACACGCCCCGCGACTCGTTCTGGTGCTGCACCGGGACCGGTCTCGAGAACCACGCCACGTACGGCGACACGATCTGCTTTCACAACGACCGAACGCTCTGGGTGAATCAATTCATCGCCAGCGAGCTGACCTGGCGCGAACGGGGCGTCACTGTGCGCCAGGACACAACGTTCCCCGACACCTCAGCGACGAAACTGACCATCCGGGCAACAGCCCCGACCGAGTTCGAGCTGCGCATGCGCGTGCCCCAATGGGCGACGGAGGGCGTGACCCTGAAGATCGACGGCCAGGATCAGGCCGTGACGGCGCAGAACGGATCGTTCCTGTCGATCCGCCGCACCTGGCGGGACGAGACCACGGTGGAGATGCAGATGCCGATGTGTCTCTGGCTGTGCCCAATGCCCGACGATCCGGATCTTGTGGCGGTGATGTACGGCCCGCTGGTCCTGGCCGGCGAATTGGGCAAGGTCGACGTGCCGCGGGACCTGGTCTACGCGACGGGCAACTGGTTCGAGTATGAACTGGAAGTCCTGCCCGAGGTTCCGATGACACTGCACTGCACATATTGTTGCCTGTGAAGGCCCTCACCGCCGATTGCGGTTTGTCGGAGCAGCTCAGGCTGATTGACGAAGCGCCGGCCGGTGACGCGTTCATGACTCTTGGGCCATGGCGCCCCCGCTCTGCGTCAGTTTCACCTTCTTCTTCTCGGCCATGACGTTCTTTGCGACGCGACGGACGACTTCCGCCTGGACGTTCCGCTCGACACGTGCCTGCAGGCCCGGGTAATGTCCAACGGTCATCTGAGACCGAGGCACCAAGTCTGCGCGGGCTGGCGGGGAATCGACAGCATGAAACAACAGCGAATGAGGCGCCGTGACTTCCTGGGATCGGCGGCACTGGGCACGGCAGGGATCGTATGGGGCGACCGCCTGACCGCATTGGCGTCCGGGGCCTCGCCCTTCAGAATCAACGAGCCCTTCGATGGAGCCGTCTTGAACCGGCGCCATGGCAAGGCTGTGGATGGCGGACTGGCAATCCTGGTTTCCGGCGTCGCCCCCGCGGACGCGCGGGTCATGGTCTGCGGCCGGGACGCCGAACGCCAGGGCGAGACCTTCTCGGCGGAGGTCGTGTTGCGCGAGTATGAGACGACCATCACGGCCACCTGCGCGGGCGGCTCAGGCCGCCTCGAGGATCGGGTGCGTGTCGTCTGGGACCGGCATTCGTTTCCCCGGTACCGTTTCTCGATCGATGACAACAGCTTCTTTCTGCGCGATATCCACCAGAAGCAGTACCGCTCGCTTTTCGATTCGTTCTATCTGGCGATGCTCCGCAAGCTGCACCGGGACTACGGGGTCAAGTTCAGCGTCAACATCTACTACACAACGGCCGATGGCTTCGACCTGACTCAGCTCTCCGACCGCTACAAAGGCGAGTGGCGCGACTGTGCGGACTGGCTCAAGCTGGCTTTCCACGCCCACGCGGATAAGCCGGATCGCCCGTATGAGGATGTGTCCCCGGAGAAACTGATCGCCGATTTCGATCAGGTGGCCGAGCAGATTCACCGATTCGCCGGGGCGCAAAGCTACGCCCCTCCGACTGTGATCCACTGGGGGATGACGCGGCAGGAATCGCTCAAGCCGCTCTTCGAGCGCGGTGTGCGGGCGCTCAGCGGCTACTTCGTCAAATGGAGCGGACGCTATGACGTGAACTACCGGCTCGACGACACGGTCTCGGAGTATCTCTCCCGACACGATTGCTGGAAACACTTCGACAGCGGGATTGTCTTCTCCCGCGTGGACATCGTCTGCAACGGCACGCCCCTCGACCAAATCGCGCCCACGCTCGAGCCGCTCGCGAAAGACCCCAACCAGGCGGAGATCATGGACCTGTTCACGCACGAACAGTACTTCTGGCCGTTCTACGCGAATTACATCGCCGATCACCCCCAACGGCTCGACGCCGCCATCCGCTGGGTGACCGAGCACGGCTATCGCCCGGTGTTCCTCCACGAGGGATTCCTCGGAGCTCCGACCCCTTCTATCGAGACGCCAACCAGGCCGGGCTGAATAGGCCACGGACGATTGTGTGGCGGGCTGAGAACCGTCCGGTTCCCTGTCAACTGCTCGGTAGAGTGAGCTTTCCGGCTACGGCGACTCGACGCGGTAGAGGTGGGTCTTGGTGCGCAGGTAGAAGGCGCGGCCGGACACGGCCGGCGAGGCCATGAAACCGTTCAACATCATTTTCGACGAGGTTGGCGGACAATTCTTCCTCCGAGGTGTCAGGCGGTGCATAGCGCTGTCACCCCGGCGGGGATGGGCTGGAACTCTTCGCCACTGCATGGCTCGAAGCCCTCAATCAAATCCGTGCGGCGGATGCCCTCGGTCACACCCAGCAGCATCAGCGGGTCGGGCGGGTTGGCGGGATCGAAGCCGCTCCACTTCAGAAACGCATCATATTCCGGGCGCGACTTGGGCAGGAGACGGTTGGCGAAGATGGGGAACAACTCCGGCGATTCGTAAATCTCCGCCAGGTCTTCCATGCCGTTGAACGGCGTGAACCCCTTGGCCGTCCGCGCGCCCTGCGTATAGACAAAGCGGTAAACGCCCCGGTCGAATTGCAGCCGGCCAATAGGACTCCAGCCGCCGTGGTGGGGCTCGCTCGACCGGGAGGCGGCAAGCAGTGTGCTCATGACTTCAAAAACATAACCGCAACCGGCGCTGATTGATACTCAATAGCGCCGCCGTAAATTGTCTCGTGACCGGGGACTCATAGGCCAGTTCGTATTCGATGTGCGGAAGGCTGAGCCGCCGGGCCAGTTCGCACACGACCTTCTCCGCCCAAATCTTCACCCGTGCCACGCTCTTCCGCCTTGAACAGAAACCGTTTGCCATCCACTGTGAACCAGAATTTGCGCTTCGTGCCGAGATACTCGATGTCCTCGGACTGCGTCTGATCAACTTGGCGGATGGGGAACATGGCGCGTTATTTGACCGGCACGCGCAATTCGCCAGTCAGCAGCTTGGGCAGCAGCGCTGCACGCTCGGTAATTTTTTCATGGCCACCTCATTCGGTGAAGTTCATGCGTTGCCGGATATGTCCAAGCCGTGAACACATTTTTGCGATGCGTCCAAATAATGCGTTTCTTTGGACATGTCGTAAAGACGTGTCCGAGGCCCGCCCATTTCTGCGGCGGCGGCCGCCACGCGGCGGGGGCGCGGGGCGGGCCGGAAAAACCTGGGACGGTGGAGGCTCATGCCGTCAGTGCCTTGAGCAAGGCCGGGTGTTTGTAAAGGACTTCCCGCCCGCGTTTTTCGCTTTTGAGGATGCCCAATTTTTCGAGTTCCTGAAGGTATTCGGACGCGGTCTTGCGTTCCGCGATGCCGGCATTCACGACGAACTGGATTTTGCAATACGGCTGGGTGAAGACCAATTCGACCAGTTCCTTGGAATACACCTTGGCAGGCAGCTTGGCGCGGCACTTCGTCAGCGTCTGGTCAAATAAATCGCGAATCGCCTGAATCCGTCCGGTGGTCCAATTTGCCGTTTCCTCGACCCCAGCCAGAATGAAAAGCAGCCATGCCTCCCAGTCACCGCGCTCGGTGACGCCTCGCAGCAGCCGGTAATACTCGGCCTTGTGTTGAATGAGATGCCGGCTGAGATAGAGAACCGGGATGCGCAGCAAACCGGCATGAATGAGCAGCAGAATGTTCAGGATGCGCCCGGTGCGCCCGTTCCCGTCGCTGAACGGGTGGATGGCCTCAAATTGATAATGCGCCACCGCCATCCGCACCAGCGGATCGAGGTCGTCATCACCGAGCAGAAATTCCTCCAGATTTTTGAGCTTGGCCCGCATGACGGCGGCTCCCTTGGGCGGAGTGTAGGTGACGGTCTTGGCGGCGGGATTGCCGATGTAAACACCATCATCCGAGCGAAACTTGACCTTCTCGTCGCGGAGGACTCCGCATAATTCCTCAAGCAGACTCAAACGGATCGGCCGGTCGCGGACGGCCTCAAAACCACGCCGCAGCGCCGCGCGATAACGGAGAACCTCCTTGGTGGCCGGGTCAGTCACCCGGCTTTCATCCAGCGCGGCCTGAAACAGCGCGTCCTGGGTGGTGACGATGTTTTCAATTTCCGAACTGAGCTTGGCTTCCTGGAGCGGAATGGCGTTGATGAGGATCGTCTGATTGGGAATGAGGTCGCCCGCGCCTTTAAGCTCGGCCAGCGCGCGATTGGCGGCCACACACCGTTTGAGCACCGCCTTGGTTTCGAGCTCAATCCCGGGCGGCAGCAGCGGAAGCTCGTTGTAAGGTTGTTTGGGATCGTAGCTCATGAGGAAAATGGCACGCCTGCCTGCGTGCCACGCACAGGCAGGCGCAATTCGCCGGAGAGCAGCTTGGGCAGCAGCGCGTCGCGCAACGCGGCGAGGGTGCGGGATTCCAAATTGTTTGTGATGAGCTTTTCAATGAGCGGCGACATTGTTTCGCTCATTTCTTTTAGTTCGGGTGGAGTCGGAACAAATACTTTTGCTTGGGTCAAGTGCTTGCGCTGAATGTGGCCCATTGTCGTTGTTTTGTCGGCAGCGATGGCTTGGAATTCCGATAAATGGTGTCGCGTCCAAAGGAAATAGAACCACTTTGGGAACTGGTCAGACGAGACTTTGAAAAGATGTTGGTTTAACGCACCGCGACCACCACACCAAAGCTCAACTTCCAAACTACCAGACCAAGAGAAGAGCACGTCGCCATCTTCAATGACGTATTCGGTTGGAACCCTGAAGCTAGCTTGGTCAGCGCCGTCGGTATTGCCAGCGCGCAACTGAGCAATCTTGATGACCGGCAACGAATCGTCCCCGTCGGGTGGGAATTTTTGGAGCGCGAGTCCGTTCAAGAAAGTTGCGACGTGGTCGAGACTTTCTTCGCGCCAGCCTTTGGGGAGTTTGGTGGCCTGCCTGCCGCTGCCCTCGCGGCGCAGGCAAGCGTCCCTGTCTGCCGCGCCACTTCGCTCTGCGGCGCAGGCTGGCACGAACCAGTGTTTGAACAGGGTTTGCGCCAGCGCCTCCAGCGTTTGATTCATCTGCCGGTTCAACTCAATCTTGTCGTCCAGCGCGCCCAGCACCCCCGCAATCGCCCGCTGCTCCGCAAGCGGGGGAATGGGCAAATGGGAATTGGGAATGTCTGAACATTTCAGGCTGTCGAACACAGCGCCAACATTCAGAAACTTCCCGATTTGTTCCCACCAATCGTTGCCGCGCACCAGCCAGCGAAGAAACGGCGGAAACATCTTTTGTTCATCGGCACGAAGCAAAACGAGATTCTGACCAAGCGCACATTCGAGTCCGGCGGGAACGACTGCCGTTTCACCAGGATTACATCGGCGGGAAAGAATTACGTCGTTCGCCTTCGGATTCGCCTTTCGAGTCCAAGCTACAAAATGTTCGCGTGCAATTCGGCGAACATCGGTAAGATCAATTCGTCCCTGCTTTAGTTGCGGAATGGCAATGTAGGGATAGCCAGCGGAAGCAGCGGGCGGCGTGCGGTGATCACAATCAATCACCGATACGCCAGCATTGCGGAGAGATATTTTCTTCCACCCGTTCACGGTTGGTCTCCTTTCCGGTGCGGCGCGGTTTTCCCGGCGGCGAACACCGCGAGCAGTCGTCCGTTTTCCGGCGACCGATGGGACGCAGGCGACGGATGGCGCGGCGCACGGTTTCCCGGCGACGGACGGGGGCGAGTGCCGGTCGCATCGGGGGCATCGGTCGCATTTTCTTTGTGGTTAGGCATGCGGGTCTCTCTGGTTTTGTCGGGCGCGGGCGGCCAGCCGCGCGCGGGTCATGCGCTCGCGCAGGCCGCCTTGTTCGAGGAAATCCCTTTCCAACCGGCGGAGCTGCTGATCCAGCAGCCAGTTGGCCTGGTGAATCAGCGAAATGAGAATGTTCGCCACCACTTCCGCCGGGCGCGTTTCGATGAACTCCCGAAAATCTTCGTAGGAAAGATTGTCCTTTTTGCCCAGCTTGCGCACATAGAGCGCTTCCTTGGAATTTTTATCCCAGAGCTTGAGCCCGTGCTGGCGCAGGTAATCCTGATAATCGCCAAGGAGTTCCTCCAGGCTGGCGCGGGCGACGTTGGTAAGCTTGATTTCGGATTCCTTGGACGTGCCGGAAATGCGGCTGCCTTCGGCGATGTTTTTGTTGCCGCTGCGCGCGGCCTGCACCATCTGGTCGTGGGTGCGGGACTTGATGCTGATGAACCGGTCGCAGAAGCGGACGGTGGCGTCGTAGATGATTTGCGTTTTGGGGTAGGAGAACAGCTTTTGGTAGCCGCCGTGCGGGGGGATGAAGCCTTCCGAATGCGACGGTGGCGACGGTGGCGACGATGGCGACGGATGACGGGCGTCAGCCGCCTTGGTTGCATCTGTCGCATTTTTCTTCCGTTCAGGCATAGCCCAGCCCTTTCAAATTGCGGCGAATAGTTTTCTCCAGTCTGGCTGATTCCGCAAATTGTTCGTCCAGTTTGGCGGTGAGCCGCTTCATTTTTTGCGCGAACGGTTCGCCGTCGTCCTCGGCTTCCTCCGCGCCGACATAGCGCCCCGGCGTCAGCACATGACCGTGGCGGGCGATTTCTTCGAGCGTCACACTTTTGCAGAAGCCGGGCGTATCTTTGTATTTGCCTGCGCCTTTGCCCGCTTGCCTGCCCGACGCCGGCAGGTCGCCGCGCCAGGCGTGGTAGGTGTCGGCAGTCTTGGCGATGTCGTCGTCGGTCAGTTCGCGGTGGACGCGGTCAACCAGCGTGCCGAGTTTGCGCGCGTCAATGAAGAGGACGTGCCGGCGGCGGTCGCGGAATTTCCCCTCTCCCTGCCCCTCTCCCCGCACGCGGGGCGAGGGAATTGATTTGCCGGATTTGTCGCGGGCCAGAAACCAAAGGCAAACCGGGATTTGCGTGGAATAGAAAAGTTGGCCCGGCAGCGCGACCATGCAGTCCACCAAATCGGCTTCGATGATGGCCCGGCGGATGTCTCCCTCGCCGGATTGCATCGAGGACATCGAGCCGTTGGCGAGCACGAAGCCCGCCGTGCCGGTGGGCGAGAGGTGGTGGATGAAGTGTTGCATCCAGGCGAAGTTGGCGTTGCCGGTGGGAGGCACACCAAATTTCCAGCGGACATCCTCGCGCAGGCGTTCGCCGCCCCAATCGCTCATGTTGAACGGCGGATTGGCGAGAATGTAGTCGGCCTTGAGGTCTTTGTGCAGGTCGCGCTGGAAGCTGTCGGCCGGTTCAAGGCCAAGATTCCCCTCAATGCCGCGAATGGCCAGATTCATCCGCGCCAGCCGCCATGTCGTTGGATTGCTTTCGTGCCCCAAAACGTTGATGTCGCCGATGCGTCCCCCGTGGGCTTCCACGAATTTTTCGCTCTGGACGAACATGCCGCCCGAACCGCAACAGGGATCGAACACGCGGCCTTTGTAAGGTGCGCCTGCCTGCCGCGACGAGCACGGCTTGCCTGCGGGTGGCGCGCAAGCCGGCGCAGGCAGGAGCATTTCAACGAGGAGTTGGACGACGCAACGGGGCGTGTAAAATTGTCCGCCTTTTTTGCCCTCGGCGCTGGCAAACTCACTCAGGAAATATTCATACACCCGGCCAATGATGTCCTTCGAGCGGCTTTGCTTGTCCCCCAAGCCGATGGTGGAAACGAGGTCAATGACCCCGCCGAGGTTTTGCTTGTCCAGATGTGGCCGGGCATAGTCCTTGGGCAACACGCCTTTGAGCGTCGGATTGTCTTTCTCGACGGCGACCATCGCGTCGTCGAGGTCTTTGCCGATGGTGGGCTGCTTGGCGCGGCCCTGTAAATAGGACCAGCGGGCGATTTTGTTGACCCAAAAAATGTTGTCGGCGGTGTATTCGTCGCGGTCTTCGGGGTCGGAAGATTTGTCCTGGGCGAGCGCGGCGTGTTTTTCCTCGAAGGCGTCGGAGATGTATTTCAGGAAGATGAGGCCGAGGACGACCTGCTTGTATTCGGCGGCGTCAAGGTTGCCGCGCAGTTTATCAGCGGTGGCCCAGAGGGTGGCCTCGAAACCGAGAGCGCCGGAGTTGTTGCCGTTGGATTTTTTGCTGACAAGACGCGGCATGGCGTGAGGATGCCGAAACTGCGTGGGGCTGACAAGTGACCGCGCCGACCGGATGGGCTGCGGCCAGCCCAGGAGGCGGTTCTCCGGAAGAAAAGCGGGAAAGTGATCAGCGTCCCTGCGCCGCTGCGGCATCCCGGTATTTGTAGAACGCGGCGACGATGCTGAACAAAATGGCAACGACGAATGTCAGTCCAGCGTATTCAAGAAACCGGCCCGCGCTCACCGAAGCGGCATGATTGGCGTCGTTGGCAAAGAGTTTGGTCACGATGACGACAAAGAAGTCGCCCATCGTCACGGTCAGCAGCCAGAAGCTCATGATGGTGCTTTTCAATTCCGGCGTGGCTTCACGGAAGGCAAATTCCAGACCGGTCGGGGAGAACAGCACTTCGCCTGCCGTCAAAATCAAGTAAGGCACCGCCTGCCAGAGCACGCTCAGTTGCGCTCCCGCCTCAAGGCGCCGTTGCAGGGCGGCCACCGCCAGATACGAGGCCGCCGCCAGAAACATGCCGCAGGACATGCGCCGGAGCGGCGAGGCGAGGCGCCCGATGCGCGGATAGATCAGCAGGGTGAATAACGGGACCAGGAGCATCATGACCAACGGGTTGGCCGACTGCATTTGTTCGGCGCCGATGGTCAAGCCAAGGATTTTAGCGGGAACCATTTGCTGGCCCTGCAAAACCCAGGTGGAACTGGTCTGGTCAAAGAGCGTCCAAAACACCGGCACGAAGGCGAAGATGAACAGGATCGGGCTGAAGAACCGCGCGCCATTGATTTCACTTTCACTGTGTCGGTGGCCGGCGCTGCGCCAGAAGGCATCGGGCAGTTCCATCTTGCGCAGGAGGCTCATGCCGTCAAAAGAACAGACCCCTTTACTCCCGACACGATTGCTGGAAACACTGCGACAGCGGGATTGTCTTCTCCCGCGTGGACATCGTCTGCAACGGCACGCCGCTCGACCAAATCGCGCCCACGCTCGAGCCGCTCGCGAAAGACCCCAACCAGGCGGAGATCATGGACCTGTTCACGCACGAACAGTACTTCTGGCCGTTCTACGCGAATTACATCGCCGATCACCCCCAACGGCTCGACGCCGCCATCCGCTGGGTGACCGAGCACGGCTATCGCCCGGTGTTCCTCCACGAGGGATTCCTCGGAGCTCCGACCCCTTCTATCGAGACGCCAACCAGGCCGGGCTGAATAGGCCACGGACGATTGTGTGGCGGGCTGAGAACCGTCCGGTTCCCTGTCAACTGCTCGGTAGAGTGAGCTTTCCGGCTACGGCGACTCGACGCGGTAGAGGTGGGTCTTGGTGCGCAGGTAGAAGGCGCGGCCGGACACGGCCGGCGAGGCCATGAAACCGTCGTCAAGGGTGTTGGTGGCCAGGACCCGGAACGCGCGCCCCGGTTCGAGGACGGTCGTCGTGCCCTGCTGATTGAAGAAATAGAGCCGTCCATCGGCGTAGACCGGCGATGCCGCGTACTTGCCGCCGATCCGTTCCTTCCAGACGGTGTTTCCGGTCGCCGCTTCGAGACAGGTGACAAAGCTGTCCTCCGCGGCGGTGTAGATGAGCCCGTCCACGAGAATCGGCGAAGAATATTTGCCGACGTGCGTTCTAAGCCGCCACACGACGCCGGTATCGGTGACATCCCCCTGCCCATCCGTCTTCACGGCGAGCAACTCCGTCTTTGACAAGCCGGTGACGAAGAATGCCAATCCGTTGTCGTAAAGGGGGCGGGGCGCCGCCGACCAATCATTGTACTGCACTCTCCACAACTCGCGTCCGTCGCGCGGGTCGTACGCATAAGCCGCCTTGGCCCCGGCGCTGAGCATTTGCGTCTGGCCGGCCGCCAAGACGATCAACGGCGTGCTGTGGGCTTTGCGCAAGTCGCCGTCGCGCGCCATTTGCCCCGGGACATGCTCGTCGTTCCAGGCGACCGATCGGCCGGTTTTCCAGACCGTCTTGCCGGTCTGCTTGTCGAGCGCGACGTGATACTGCACGTCGACGCCATCCATGGTGAGGATCAGGAGGTTCTCGAACGAAATCAGGGACGAAGAGGGCCCCCGATAGTGCCGGCAGGGCAGATCGTCCCGTTTCCAAAGGACCTTGCCGGTCCCGGTCTCGAGGCACGCCGTCCCGAAGCTCCCGAAATGCAAATAGACTCGGCCCGGCTCGATCAGCGAGGAAGGGGTCGCGTAGCAGTTCATCGAGGCGCCGTTGCCCAGCGGCTCCGGATTGTCGCTATGAAACACCTTCTCGTGAACGACGACCTTCCCCGTGTCCGCATCCAGGCCGAGCACGAAAAAGTCATGGCCGTCCTCGGTCGCCGTGGTCACCCAGACCTGGCCGCCCATGACAACGGGGGTCGACCAGCCCCGATGGGGGATTGCGGTCTTCCATCTGACGTTGTTGGTTTCACTCCAGTGCAACGGCACACCGACGGTCTTCCCATCCGGCGAACCCGCCGCGTGACCGTTGCCCCAGGGCCCGCGAAACTCCGGCCAGTCGGCCTGAACCGCCGCTGCGCCCAAAGACAGAACCGCCAATGCAATCACAGGATTCATGGGCGCAGGGTGTGTCGAATGCCAGGCCAAGTCAACGGCGCCGTGCCGTTCCCGACTCAACGAGCCAGGCTGATATCGACGCCGACTTTCCACTCGGGGCGATCGTGCAGCAGCCTTGCAACCGAGGCGCGCACGATCGTTTCCTGCTCCGGCGTCTGGAAGTTGAACGCGACTCGATCCGGCCCGTCTCCCGCCGGCTGACCGGACGGTGGAGTCGCCGGACTGATCGTTTCGAAGAACACGCCGATCAGGCGCGCGAGGGGAATCTGCGCGGGATTGTACTCGACCTCAAACAGGGTCTCCTGGCCGAGTGGCTTCGAGGGGCCTGTGGTGCGTGGCCGAACTGCCGAGACGCCGTCCAGGCGCCGCAAGGCCGCTTCGATTCCAGAAATGCGGTTCGCTCCGAGGACAATACGTTCCAGCCCCTGGCTGGCGAGCGGACGCTCGTGAAAGGCAAGGGCGTCCGAGTTGATGCAGTAGCGCAGCCGGGTCGGCGGCGGTCCGTCGGTGAACACATGGCCCAGGTGGGAAGCGCACCGGGCGCAGTGGACCTCGATGCGAACCATGCTGTGACTCGTGTCGCGCGTCTGGCCGATGTTCTCTTGCGCGAACGGCTGGAAGAAACTGGGCCAGCCCGTCCCGGAATCGAACTTGGCATCCGACCGGAACAGTGGCAGGCCGCAGCCGATGCACGTATAGAGGCCCGACTTATGGTTGTCGTGGAAGATGCCGCAGAAGGCCCGTTCGGTGCCGTGGGTGCGGGTGATGCGGTATTGTTCGGCTGTGAGTTGGGCCCGCCAGGCCGCATCGGATTTGACCACCCTGGGAACGACAAGCGGTTCGGTAACCTGGCCCGAAGCGCCGAGGAGGCGCACTGTGACGGTTGGCGTGTTCATGGGACTGGCGGCGGGTGCGCAGAGAGGCTGGACGCCGGCGGCCATCACAGCCAGCGAAGCGCAGAGACAATTCGCGATCGCTTTGGTTTTCATCGTGTCCGACGGTCATCGCCTAGGGGCGAGCCGGTGGAATATGTCCCAGCGCGCCATTCGCGCAAATGCCAGTTCGAGACTCACTGTCTAGCCGTTTGGATAGCCGACACAGACCCATCACGCCGGCCCTCTCCCATCCGATGGGAGAGGGTGCCCGGAGGGCGGATGAGGGTGACGGTGTCGTGCATCTCGTTGATTCCTCAGCATGCCGTGCGCCGGCTTGGTTCGACTCGATCCGGCGCCATCCCGCAAGCCGCGATACGGATCGCTTCGGCCAGAAGGCCGTCCTGACCCGCACTCACGGTGCGCAGGTCAAGGCGCACGCGACCGCCGGAGAGGAAGCCGATCACCGGGGGCGAGCCCGACCGCAGACGCGCCAGGAACTGGGCGGGCGCGACCGTCTGGGGCGACAGGTCCAGCGTGACCGACGGCAGTGCGGCCCGCGGCAGAGTGCCGCCTCCGACCCGGCCCCTGCCCTCCCCGACCGTGATGGACAGGGGCAGGCCGGACAGTTCGGTTTGCAGGGCATGAGCCCGGGCGTGCAGGGTCTCTTCGGTTGTTTCGAGCATTCCAAACACGGGGATTTGGCGACCCAGGCCGGCAGGGGCTATGGGCGGGCTGCTCCCGCGCCCGACGCGAGATGCGCGCGCGTAGGCCTCAGCCGTTGCTTCGAGCGCAGCCAGGATGAGCTTGTCGCAGCGCAAGGCCCGGAAGAAAGGCTCGCGCTTGAGCGCCGCGACCCAGCGGGCCTTGCCGGCGATCACGCCCGCCTGCGGCCCTCCCAGAAGCTTGTCTCCGCTGAAACAGACCAGACCGACACCGCGCCTGAGGGATTCGCGCGGCGTGGGCTCGCGATCGACACCGTAACTGGTCGTGTTCAAAACGGCCCCGCTGCCCAGATCCTCGATGAGCGGCAGGCGTTTGCGCCTGGCCAGTTCCGCCAGCGCCTCGATCGAGGGCGAGTCCACAAAACCCTCCATGAAGAAATTGCTGCGGTGCACCTTGAGGACCAGCGCCGTCTTCTCACCGATCGCATCGGCGTAATCCGCCAGGGTCGTCTGGTTGGTCGTTCCCACCTCGCGCAGAGTCGCGCCGCTGGTCTCGAGCACATCCGGGATGCGGAATCCGCCCCCGATCTGGACCAGTTCACCTCTCGAGAGGATCACCTCCTTGCGCGCCCCCGAGGTGAAGTGGCGCAGCATCAACACGAGCGCAGCCGTGCAATTGTTGACCACGGTGGCCGCTTCGGCCCCGCAAAGCACGGCCAGGAGTTGCTCGACGTACGCCGCGCGTCTGCCGCGCTCGCCGCTGGCCAGGTCGATCTCGAGGTTGCTGTAGTTGGCTCCGATGGCCGTCAAGGCCTCGATCGCAGCCGGCCCCAAGGGCGCCCGCCCGAGGTTGGTGTGGATGACTACGCCGGTAGCATTGATCACCGGACGCAGTGCCGAACGCCGCAGAGTCTCGAGCGCGTTTCGAATCCCGTCGACGACCGTCTCGAAAGCAGGCACAGCCCCACCCTTGCGCCACCGCCCCAACTCGCGCCGCACGACCGCGACAACGACTGGTCTCGAGAGGCCGACGTCGCTCAGTGCCTGGAGCACTTGCTCGACGGCAGGGATGGCGCGGCGCTGGGACTCAGGCTGACGCTCGCGTGGTTTCTTGCGCATCCAGTGACCGGACAGAGCTCGGGGTCCGTATCCTCTTTCCGGCATGAGGTTGGGCTAGCCTGCCGCAATCCAAACGCATTGGCAGCGGCGGGCGGTGCAGTACGGAAGCGGCAACTCCGGAAGCCGGTCGATATCCAGCGGCGTGCCGCGCATGCTCAGAGCCATAGCACACTGCTCCCCATCGCGGTTGGATGGCAGCAATTCGACGCTCTTGATCCCAGCCGCGCGGCAGTCTTCGATCGAGGTTTTGCATGCGCGGCGCGCGATGGTCGTCTGCCTTGGGTGCCAGGTCTGGGCCCCATCGGTTCCCGCGCTCCTGCCGTTGTCGTGCGCATCGCTCTTGCTCTCGGTCGCATCCGAGCCGGGGGCAGCGCGCAATTCGAGATCCGAACAACGCACCTGGGCCTCGCGGACAATCTGGTCCAATTGGGTCTGGGTGAGGCCGATCTGTTCACAGAACACCTCGATCGCCTCGCGCTCGCCCGCCACCAGATCGGCATCCGCCAACCCCACGAAGACCATGTCCTCGAGGTTCCGCACCTGGGCACCGAAAGTGCCCACGCCTTGGGGAATGAACTTCGAGTTCTCGACCAGGCGAGTGGCCTCGGTCGCATGAATCCGTTCGGCGCCAACCAAGCGCCGGACTTCATCGAGCGCCGCCAATTCCTGCGATGTCAGTCGACCGTCCTGGATGGCGATATAGAGGACGTTCGCCAAGTAGGTTGTGATTTCTTTGTCGTGCATACCCGCTCACCGCCTTCACTCGATCAGACGAAGGGCTTTTACCACAAAAGCCGCCTTCTCTCGCCCTCTCGAATCGGATGCGATTTGACAGATTCAACCCCAATCGGTCCATCCAAATCGCACGCGCCGGATTCGGAGATGGGAGATCGGAGATGGGAGAAGGGAGCTGGGAGATAGGAGATCGGAGATGGGAGATGGGAATCCTGCGGTCGCGGGAGAGGCCCTGGTCGGTGACGGTTGTTGGTGCCGAAGGCGGTGTCTCCTGGATTTTGGTCTGGATCGCCTTGCCAACCGGTGTCCGGCGATCCTCGACCTCGCCGTCGATGGACGAACTGTTCCAGGCAACAGGCAACGCCTCCTCACAGCATCTGGACGGCCCGGTTGAGTCGGCGGTACTGCGCGACGGTGTTGTAGATCTGGGCCGAGACGCGTAGATAGCGGATGGGCGGCTGCCCGATCCGATTGAACGGGACCTCGATGCCGAACTCGTCGTAAAGGCGGAGCTGATCCGCATCGATCTTGCCAGCGGGGGGGCGATTCTGCAGACGCGCGGGCAGCGGCACTGTCGCCATGGAACCGAGCATGGACGCGGGGCAAGGGGAATCCACCCTCCAACTTCGGCACAACAAGGCGCGCGCCTGCACCGCCAGGGCGTGATTGCGGGCCCGCAGCGCCGGCCAACCGCCGGGCAGGAGGCTCCCCATCCACCGGATCGCTTCCCCGACGCACATCCAGGGCGTGGGATCGATTGTCCCGGGCCAATCGAACCGGTCCTGGAATCGGGTATGACCGGGTCGGGATCGATTGTTGCCGTGGCTGACGACAGGCGGCTGGAGACCGGACTGAAGGTCCTCGCGCGCCCAGAGGAAGGCCGCTCCTTTCGGGGCGCAGACCCATTTATGGAGGTTGCCGGTGTAGTAGGCGGGGCGGAGGCGGGCGAGGTTCAGCGCAACCATGCCGGGCGCGTGGGCGCCGTCGACGAGCGTCGGCACACCGCGATCTTCGAGCGTGCGCACGAGGCGTTCGAGAGGCAACACGAGGGCCGAGTCGCTCGTCACGTGATCGAGCAGGGCCAGACGCGTCCGGGGCGTCACAGCCTTCAACACGGCCGCCACGATGGCGTCGCTGCCCGACACGGGGAACGGCACTGGAACGACGATCAGTCGCGCGCCGGCGCGCCGCGCCGCCTCGACAAGCACGTTCCGGCAGGCGTTGTAGTCGAGGCAGGTGGTCAGGAGCGCGTCGCCCCGGCGGAGATTCAGCGAGCGTACGACAGCGTTCACGCCTGTCGTGGCGTTGGTGACGAAGACCAAATCGCTTGGCCGGGCGCCGACGAAGCGGGCGAGCGCCTGGCGCGATGGTTCGATTCGTTCATCGTAATGGCGCCAGAGAAACTGCACCGGCTCCGCCTCCATCTGGCGGCGCAGCTCTGCCTGCAGTTCGAGAATCGGCTTCGGGCACGCGCCAAACGAACCGTGATTCAGGAAAGCCACGCCGGCCTTCAGTCCCCAGAACCCGCCCGCAGAACCACGGGTAGACACGGATGGACCCGGATCGGACAGCTCATTGGACGCGCCTTGCCAGTCGGCACAGTTCATGGCTTTGGCGGAAAAAAACGAAGCGCAGGGCTATGGTCGAGCAGTCGGGGCACATGCATGAGATGGCCCAGCACGGCCAAGGCGCGGACGCCGCTGCCACAGTCGTTCAGGCCTTGTCGAAGCCGCTCTGTCGCACTGGCATCGAGGCTCGATGCGGCGTCCGAACTGTTCGTCCATCTCGCTGATCTTGTCGTAATACTGAGCCCAGTCATGGCGCACCTCGGGCGTGTCCGGATGGTATGCCGGCAGCCGCGCCCGGGCGGGTCGTGGCGCAGCGCATGCGGGCAGGTGCGGATTTGGCTTTCGTGGCTGGCGGTGAGGTTGAACAGGGCGAAGAACGGCTGGCCGGGCGCGCGGTTCCGCCAATGTGCCCGGTTCGACGATTCATCCCAGTTACCCAGAGGATATTCGGCAGCGCCTTCCCATCAGCCGCAAGACCCATCGGCGCGACGCTCAGGGCAAGCGAGCCAAGCAGCATGTTCCACATGTCCATACGGGGCGGCCAAAGATGGGTCCCGTCCGAACGTGAATGCAAGCGCAACCTGCCGACATAATGTGTTTTGTGTTTGGGGTTTCCGCGATTCTGGACTAGAATCTTCGACTGGTGAAACCAGTAGTAAACAAGTCTAGTTTCCGTGCTGCGTTGAAGGGGGCAAAGATTCTAAGGAACGAGGCGCACGAGAGGGGGGCGAGGGAACACGGGGACTCCTCATGGCGAGGAAAACTGGATTGGGTTTGAGGCGCACCTCCTTGGGTGTCCTGTCATGCCGCGGACCGTCCGCAACCGACCAAAGGCGTCTTCATGGCTCCTTCGAGCCTGGGGATGGGCCGCCCTTGGCCTGGTCCTGGTTTGGGTGCTCGGACACGCGGGTGCACAGCCGCCCGTCCATTCAGTCCATTTGCCGGACGCCGCGCCGCCCGCCGCAGGCGCCAGCCCGTGGCTCGAGGGCCACGCCGACCTCGAGGCTTCGGTTCCGACAACGCGGGTTGTGCCCAACCAATTCGTGGTGCGCTTTCGCGACGCAGCCGCCTTTGCGCATCCGGCGTCAGCCGGCGTTGATCTCGGCCCGGGCATCAAGTCCATTCGATGGCTGTCCGGTTCCGGCGCGGCCCGGGCTGGCCGGACTTCGCCCGGCACATCCGTGTTCGATCGGATCGCCCTGGTGACAGCCGCGGCCGGCGAATCCGCCGATCTGGTGCTCGCCCGCCTGCAGCAGCATCCCGCGCTGGCCTACGCGGAGCCGAACACGATTCTGACCCTGTTCGACGATCCGCATCCTGCGCGCTATCCGAACGATTTCCGCTTTGACGAACTCTGGAACCTCCATAATCCGGATGCCGCCGCCGGCCGCCCGGCAGGGGACATACGGGCTCCTTTCGCCTGGGCCCTGACAACCGGTGACGCCGCCATCCGGGTGGCCGTGATCGACACGGGCATCGACTTCTACCATCCGGACCTCGAGGCGAATGTCTGGACGAATCCCGGTGAAATCCCTGGCAACGGCTTGGACGACGACGGCAACGGATACGTCGATGACGTGCACGGTTATGATTTCGTGAGCGACGACAGCGATCCCATGGACGACCAAATCCACGGGACGCACGTGGCCGGGACGATCGGCGCGGTGGGGAACAACGAGATCGGGGTGACGGGGGTTTGTTGGCAAACCAGCCTGATGGCGATCAAGGCATTCAACGCGAGCGGGGAGGGCAGCCTTTTCGACGTCATCGCCGGAATTCGCTACGCCGTTGTCAACGGGGCGCGCATCCTCAACGCGAGTTGGGGGCAATTCGAGAACAGCAAGGCCCTGGCCGAGGCCATCGCCCAGGCCCGCGCGCAAGGCATGGTCATCGTGGCCGCAGCCGGCAACACCCGCAGCGATGCGCTGTCGTACCCAGCCGCCTATCCCGAAGTGCTCACCGTCGCGGCTCTGGATTCCCGCGACGAACGCTCCATCTTCTCGAGCTACGGCCCCCATGTCGACCTGTCGGCGCCGGGACAGAACATCCTGTCAACCGTTCCCGACAACCGTTTCGAAGTCGCCAGTGGCACATCGATGGCCGCGCCCCATGTCGCCGGCGTGGCCGCGCTTGTCCTCAGTCGCCACCCGGAGTTCACCCCCGTCCAGGTCGAGGACATCCTGCGCAACGCGGTCGATCCGATCCAGACCGCCGTGTACTGCGGAGCCGGGCGGCTCAACGCATGGCGGGCCGTGCGTGTCGACGTCCCGCTGCCGACAGCCCGACTCGAATTGCCTCCGGTGGTCTCGGGCCGCATCGATCTCGAAGGCACGGCCTCGAGCCCCCGGTTCCGGGGCTATGCCCTCGATTACGGACAGGGCGTTTACCCCACCAACTGGACGCGCCTCCACGCGGCCGAACTGCCCGTCGACCGCGGCGCCCTGCTGGCGGATTGGTCGACCGACAGTCTTCCCGAAGGCTCCTATGTCCTGCGGTTGACGGTCTGGGACACTCTGGACCAGCAGGCGGTCGATCGCGCGATGGTGACAATTCGGAACGTCCACCTCGCCTCGCCTCTGCACACCGACGTCGTCCGCGCCGGCAGCATCCTCCCGCTCACGGGCACTGTCTACGGGACAGGCCGCACGTACACCATCGCGCACGGGATCGGACGCGATCCCTCGGCATGGTCCACCGATGGGATTGTGCTGGCGAATGGCGGCCAGGCGCCGGTGATCGGGAGTCTTTTGGGAACGTGGGACACCGGGGCTGTGGCCCCCAACACATTCTACTCGCTCAAGCTGACCGCATGGGCAGGCGGCGAAACCATCGGCTCCTGGACCGCCACACTGGTGCACCTGGACGGACAGCTCCGTCCCGGCTGGCCTCAGCACCTGATCGTGCCATCCGGCTACAGCACCAACGACTGGCGGCAAATCGTCGTCGCCGATCTGGATCAGGATGGCGCGCAGGAAATCCTGACCGTCGAGCCGGGTAACCTCGAGGGGAAGATGGCCCGGCTGCTGGTGTATCGACCCGACGGTGCCCTCGGGTGGTCGCGGGCATTGGCCGCGGGGTTTCCCACCACAGACCTTCCCACCGTTGGCGACATCGATGGCGACGGGATGAGCGAGGTGTTTGTGGACGTGGGCGACAGCGGTCGGATCTGGGCGTTCCGGCACGACGGGCGTCCGCTCGATGGCGATTGGCCGGCGCTGGCCGGGGGCGGGAACTTCGGCAAGGTGCTGGCCGATCTCGATGGCGACGGCACGGCCGAACTCGTTGTCTACGGAACCAGCTCAGCCGCGCATCCGACCGGCCGGCGGATGCTGGCCGTGCTCGACCGGTGGGGTCGCATTCGGCAGCAGTGGTTCATGGCTGACGCGGCCCTGCCGCTCGAGGTGCCGCGCCAGTTTCCGGCGGTCGCCGACTTGGATGACGATCCCGACTTGGAGATCGTGGCCATCGCGGGCGAAGGCGGAGTGGCGATGTTCGATCTGCGCCAGCCGGAGGGCCCTGTCTGGCAAGCCCAAACGGGCGGATTCCTGTACGGCTCTCCCGTTGTGGGCGACATCGACGGCGATCATCGGGCCGAGGTGATTGTGGCCTCGCACAATGCCTCCGCTCGCGGCAAGACGGGGACCCGAGGCGGGGTATTTGTTTATGATCGCGAGGGCCAAATCCGCCCCGGTTGGCCGGTCCTGATCCATGAATCCTTCACGGCCACACCGGCGCTCGGGGATTTGGACCACGACGGAGCGCTCGACATTGTCGCGGTGAATTGGGAGGAGAAGCTGATCCACCTCCTGCGCTACGACGGCTTCGATCATCCCGGTTGGCCGGTCGGACCAATCCTGGCCAACGACGCGTCCCTGTTCCCCATGCTCGGCTCGGTCAAGTCGATGCCCGTTGTGGGAGACGTGAATGGCGACGGTTGGCCGGACGTCGTCGTGATCACACCGGGATATCCGAACCAGGCGGCGGCGACTGGAGACATCTCCTACTTCGGCGGCGTGAAGGCATGGTCGCGCGCCGGCAAACCGATTGACCTGCATCCGCATCCGCACGTCACCGCCCTGGTCACCGAGACGGGCGCAGGCAACCGCTTCAAGGCCGGGCCGCCCGTTCTGACGGACCTCGACGGAAACGGCCGGCTCGACATCGTGGCCAGCACGATCGAGGACTATGGTTACGGCGGGCGGGCCGCGGCGAATGTGGCCAAGGGCCGGTACAGCATCTACGCCTGGGAACTCGACGCGCCGCACGTCCCGGACGATCTGCCTTGGCCGATGTTTCAGCGCGATCCGGCCCACACCGGCTCCGTGTCCGTCTTGAAACCGGCCAACCAGCCCCCGGCGGTCGAGGGCATCCCGAGTCAGACCATCCGCGCGGGCGGTGTGTTCTTCCCGATCGAACTCGACCGCTACGTCCTCGATCCGGATCATCCGGTCGCCGCGCTGACATGGACGATCGAGGGGGCATCCGACCTTCTCGTCGCACTCGAAGACAATCGGGTCGTCGCGATCGAACCCCCGACTCCCGAATGGACCGGAGCCGAGACCCTCCGTTTCGTGGCACACGATCCGGGCGGGCTCGTCGGCAGCGCCGTGGCAACGTTCGCCGTGCGCCTGGACTACGTCCCGCCACTGGCCGTCGCCGATGTGGTCGAGTTGGACGAAGACACCGCCTGCACACTGAATCCCCTCGCCAACGACTCGCATCCCCGCGGATTGCCGTTGCGCCTCCTCCAGTTCAGCCGGGCGCGCGCGGGGTCGATCGAGGCGCTCGGCAACGGCCTGTTGCGGTATCAACCCGAACCCGATTTCTTCGGGGAAGACAGTTTCGCGTATCTCGTCGATGACGGCCAGGACGGCATGGCGCTCGCCTGGGTCACGCTCCGGGTGCGCCCTGTGCCGGATCCGCCCGTTGCGGTCGAGGATCGGGTCATTACCATCGAGAACACACCGATCGCAATCGACGTTCTGGCCAACGATACCGATGCCGACGGCGATGTCCTCGCCCTGACCGGGTTCGGCCAACCGGCAAACGGCGCGGTCGAGCAGGGCCCCGGCGCGTCCCTGGTCTATCGCCCCCGGCAGGGGTGGTCCGGGATCGACAGCTTTGGCTACTCGATCACCGACGGCCAGGGCCATGAAACGAGCGGCACGGTCGTGGTGCAAGTCAAGCCGGTGAACGATCCGCCCGTGGCCCAAGACCAGGTGCTGGTGTTGAACCGGAATACCTCGCGGGATGTGATCTACCAGGCGGTCGATCCGGACGGTGACGCGTTGAGCTTCGAGATCGTCAAAGGCCCCGATCACGGCGAGTTTTGGGCCCAGCCGACCGTCGCCACGTACTACCCACGCTTCGGATTTGCCGGCGAAGACACCGTCACCTATATCGCCAGGGACGGCGAACTTGCCAGTTCCCCCGCCGTTATTCGGTTCGTCGTGCTGGCCGTCAACAACCCGCCGATCGCCGCGCCCCAGTCCCTCACCACCAAAGTCGGGCGTCCGATCGAACTGACGCTCGACGCGACCGATGCCGATGCCGATCCGCTGTCGTTCGAGATCGCGCGGCAGCCCGCCCACGGCACGGTGACCGTGGAGGGCTCGAATGCCTTGTATGCACCGCGCTTGGGCTACCTCGGCGACGACAGCTTCACCTTCACCGCCCATGACGGCCAGGCGTCCAGCTCGCCCGGCATCGTCTCGCTGCGCATGACCGACCAGAATACGGCACCGATCGCCGAATCGTACCGCCTCGCCGTGCCGATGAACAGGCCCACCAATGTCGTTCTCCGCGCCATCGACGGAGAAAACGATCCGCTCCAGTTCACCATCGTCACGAACCCGGCGCACGGACGCTTCAGCGGCACCGCGCCCAACCTCATCTTCACCCCCCACACCAACTACTACGGACCGGACCGATTCGCGTTCACGGTCCATGACGGCGAACTGCAGAGCGCGCCGGGCGTGGTCGCCCTGTCGATCGTCCACCCCAACACCCGGCCGGAGACCACCAATCAGTGGCTGACAGCCCCTCTGGATGCCCCGGTGTCGTTTCTACTGGAAGTCACCGATTCGGACACCAATGTCCTGCGCGCCGTCATCCTCGAGGGCCCGCGGCACGGACGCGTCCATGGACTGGGCACCAACTTCGTCTACACACCCCGGTCGGGCTTCACCGGAAGCGACAGTCTCACCTACCGGGTCTGGGATGGGATCGCCTACAGCCCGATCGCGACTGTCTCCATCAACGTGCAGACCACGCCTCCGCCGACGCCGCCCCGCTTCGAGGCCTTGAAGCTGATCGACGGCGGGATGCTGCAGATGCGCATCGCCACCATGCCCGGACGACTGCTGCGGCTCGAAGTCTCGACCGACCTCGTCTCCTGGGAACCGCTCCTCTCGCAGACGCCATCGACCGACACCGTGGCGCTCGTCGACACCAACGCTCCGTCCTTGCCGCGGCGCTTCTACCGGGCCGTGCGTCTGGATTGATCGTCCGCCGCGCGATGTCGAGCCTGACGCCGATCGCTTCGCCTCGGGCCCGCGGCGCGATGGGCTTTGGTTTTCCGATCGACGTCCTCCCGCAAAAACGCCAGGTCCCCGCTGCGACCCGAACGGCGGTAGTCGCGGAGCACGCTGGCCGCCACAACGGTCGGGTCGCATCCCAGCACGCGCGTGAGGTATTCGAAAGCAAGCTCCGCCAAACGCGGCAAAGCGATTGCGTGCTGGCGGCCCGTCTGCGCAAAGAGCCAATCGCTGAGGCGCAGGAAGCCGGCAAAAGGCGATTCCCCGCCCTTGGCCCAGAGCAGGAGCGTGGTCTCCACGAAGTTTCCGCTGTTGCCGATCAGGTCCCAGTACCGCGCGAAACGCCGGAGCCGCTGGAGGGTCGGAAAATCGAGCGTCCTGCTCTCGATCAACTCGTAAGGCGGCAGCGGTGAGTAGACCATGCCCCACGCATCGTCGTGTCGGATGATGCGGACTCCGCGAAGTCTCTTGAGGACGCTCATCTGGATTTCGTGCGGCCCCAGCGCGATCAATCGATCGAATCCGTCCGCGATGCTCTCGATGCGTTCGCCGGGCAGGCCTATGATCAGGTCCGTGTGCAGATGCGCCCGAGTATGTTGACGCAGGAACCGGAGGTTCTCGGCGATCCGCGCGCAGTCCTGGCGGCGGTTGATCCGGTGGGCGACTTCATCGTTGAAGGTCTGGATTCCGAGTTCGATCTGCAAGGTCCCAGCGGGAAAACGGGCCAGAACCTCGCGCAGTTCGACCGGCAGACGATCGGGCACCATCTCGAAATGGAGAAAGAGCCCGTCGCGGAGGCGCGCCAGGAAAAACTCGAGAATCCGCACGCAGACCTCGATGTTCAGGTTGAACGTGCGATCCACAAACTTGAAGTGCCGCACGCCTCTCTCGAGAAGCCTCTCCATAGCCCCCAGAAACAGGTTCACATCAAACTGCCGGACCAAGGCCTCGAGCGACGAGAGACAAAACTCGCAGGCGAACGGACAGCCGCGCGATGCCTCGACATACACGATCCGATGCGCGATGTCGGTGTCGCTATAAAACTCATAAGGCAAGGCCAGGTCGGCGAGCCGGGCGTGCCCGGCGCGGATGATCCTCGGCTTCCGCGCCATTCCGGGGCTTGGGCAGGGGCGCTCCGCTGCCCCGAAAGGGCCGCCCGCATCAGCTCCTCCCGCGGGCGGCGGTGCGGCCAGGATGTCCCGACATAACGCGGCGAATTCGAGGTCCGCTTCGCCCGCGATGACCCAGTCGGCCAGCCCGGCAACGAGCGGCAGATCGGTTTCGCAGATCACTTCCGGCCCTCCCAGCACGATCACCACGCCGGGCCGCAGACGTCTCAGGAGCTCAACCACCTCGGTGATTGGAGCGACGTTCCAAATATAGACCCCAAGGCCAACAATCCTAGGACTGACGGCCAGCATTTGCTCGACGATCTCGAGTGGACGCTGGGCCAGGTCGAATTCAAGCAGTGCCGCCCGCTCGCGCAGGGGGCCGAGATTGGCCATCAGGCAGCGCAGGCCCAACGCGGAGTGGATGTGCTTCGCGTTCAGTGTGGCGAGCAGAATCTCTGGCATGCGAGGCGTGCGCCGGACTTGGTGCCGAGTCGGCTGGATACCCTACACAGACCCCTTACCCCGGCCCTCGCCCATCCGACCTGCCTGCCGAAGCCTGGGCGCAGGCAGGTGGGAGAGGGTGTCCCGCTATGCGGGACGGGTGAGGGTGATGGTGGAGTGCATCTCGCTGATTCCTCAGTATCGTCCGGGATTGCAGGTTTCACGGAGGCCATCCTGACAGGACAGGAGGCGCGCGTCGAGCCGCGCGGATATGTTGACGAGGATTTGGATTCCGGGGGCATTGAATCCGCCAATGTCGGCAGTGTCTTTATCAATTGGCCACTCTCTGCTCCGCCTGATACTGATCCTCCCGAGCAGAACCGACGGGACGAAGCCACAATCAGTGGCAGCCGCGGCATGCGGTCAGGCCAAAGCCCGAATGTCATTCAGGCTTGAGCGACAGCCCGCAAAGTCGGAACATCAATCGTCCTGAGATGAACCGCATGACAACAATGCAAACGAAGGCTGGCGGCCGGTGGGGACGCTGGCTGCGCGTGGCTTTGGCGGGCCTGCTGCTTCTCCTGCCGGGTTGCTCGATCAAACGCATGGCCATCAACAGGGTGGGCGACGCTCTGGCCGGCGGCGGCGCGACGTTTTCGAGCGACGACGATCCCGAGCTTGTCGGAGCGGCGCTCCCATTCAGCCTGAAACTGATGGAGAGCCTGCTGGCCGAAAGCCCGCGCCACCGCGGCTTGCTCTTCGCGACCGCCAGCGGCTTCACCCAGTACGCCTACGCCTTTGTCCAACAGGAGGCCGATGAGGCCGAGGACCAGGACCTTGCGAAGGCCCAGGCGATGCGCGCCCGTGCCAGACGCCTCTATCTGCGAGCGCGCGACTACGGTCTGCGCGGGCTCGAGACGGCGCATCGCGGTTTCGCCGCGGGACTGCAGGCCCAGCCCATCGAGGCCGTGCGGGCGGTCGGCAAGGCGGATGTCCCGCTCCTGTACTGGACCGCCACATCGTGGGCGGCGGCGATCAGCATGTCGAAGGATGATCCGGGTCTGATCGCCGAGATTCCCCAAATGGAGGCGCTCATCGATCGTGCGCTGGTCCTGGACGAGGCCTTCGACAAAGGCGCCATTCATAGCTTCCTGATCGCTTACGAGATGGCACGATCGGGCGGGCTGGGCGATCCGGCGGAACGGTCCCGCCAGCACCTCGAACGGGCGCTGGCGCTCTCGGGCGGGCTGTTGGCAGGACCGCTGGTGTCCTTCGCCGAGGCTGTCTGCGTGCAGAAGCAGGACCTAAAGGAGTTCGACATCCTCCTCGAACGGGCTCTGGCAATCGATCCCGATGCGCAGCCGGAGATGCGCCTGGTCAATCTGATCATGCAGCGTCGGGCGCGGTGGCTGATGTCCAAGAGAGACGAACTGTTTCTGATTTTGGACCAACCATCGGACGGTTGAGCGCGCGCGATGCGACGGCCGCATCCTGATCAACAGATTCAAGCACTATGAATCGACATGCACCACGACAGATGAGCCGCTGGTTCCTCGGCCTGGCCGGGAGCCTCTGGCTGGCCTGCGCCGGCGCCACCCTCGGAGCGGAGAAGATCAAACTCGCCACCCTGGCGCCCACCGGAAGCAGCTTCCACAAGAGCCTCCTGGCGATGAAGGACGCATGGCGCAAGGCCTCGAATGGGGGCGTCGACCTGGTCATCTACGCCGATGGCAAACTGGGGGGCGAGGCCGACACCGTGGGCCTGATGAGTGTCAACTCGATCCAGGCCGCTATGCTCACCGGCGTCGGACTGGCCGAAGTCGAGTTCGGAGTGGCCGGCCTCCAGAACATCCCGATGGGCTTTCGGGATTTGGCCGAGGTGGACTACGCCTGCGGCAAACTCGAACCGATGCTCGAAAAGCGCCTGCTCGAAAAGGGCTTCGTAGTGCTGTTCTGGTCCGATGCCGGCTGGGTGCGGTTCTTCTCGAAGGAGCCGGTCACATATCCCGAGGACCTCAAGAAACTCAAGCTCTTCACTTGGGCCGGCAACCCCGAACAGGTCGTCATCTACAAATCCGGCGGCTTCAACCCCGTCCCGCTCGAGACGGCGGACATCGTGCCCGGATTGCAAACCGGCCTGATCGAAGCCACGCCCGCCCCGCCGGTTTTCGCCCTGGCCAGCCAGATCGACGGACGCGCCCCCCACATGCTCGAACTCAATTGGGCCCCGCTCATCGGGGCCTGCATCGTCCGCCGCCAGGCCTGGGAGAAAATCCCGGCCGATACCCGCGCAAAGCTGCTCGAAGCCGCGGCCGCCGCCGGCAAGGAAATCAAGGCCAACGGACGACGCGAAAGCGCCGAATCCGTTGCCGCGATGGAGAAACGGGGGCTCAAGGTCACCCGGGTCACGCCCGAAATCGAAGCGGCCTGGCGGGCTGAAGCGGAAGCGGTTTACCCCAAGATTCGCGGCAAGCTGGTGCCCGCCGATGTCTTCGACGAGACCTTGCGTTTCATCCGCGAATACCGCGCCAATCAAGGAAAGTGAACCACCCGTGCGCCTCGAGTTCTCCCCGGACAACAGCCTGAACGGCAAGGCCGGGCCAGAACGCCCGGTCTGGCTGCGCGGCGTGCGGACGGGCGAGAACCTGGTCCTCGTATTCGTCCTGGCGGCGATGGTTCTGCTGCCGTGCGCGGAAATCGTGCTGCGCAAGCTTTTCAACACGGGCATTCCCGCGTCGGCGCCGATTGTGCAGCACCTGGTGCTGGTGCTGGGCATGCTCGGCGGCGCGGTGGCCGCGCGCGACAACCGATTGCTGGCCTTGTCGACCTTGTCCGCCCATTTCAGAGGGAGGTTCAAGGAGGTGGCCCTCGTCTTCAGCAGCGGTTTTGCCGCCGCCATGAGCTTCCTGCTTTGCAAGGCAAGCATGGATTTCGTGTTGGCCAGCCGCAGGCTTGGAAAGACCCTGGCCTACGGAGTCCCTTTGTGGATCGTGCAGTTGGTGCTCTGCATCGGCTTCGCACTCGTCGCGTGGCGGATGATACGCCATGCCGGCACCACGTGGCGCGGACGCGTCGGCGCGTTCGCCCTGGCGGCGGCGGTGGTCGCAATGGGAGCGTGGGCGCCCATCCCGCCCGAGCAACTCCGGATTCCGGCCTTGCTGACGCTGGTGATCGCCGTGGCCGTCGGCGCTCCGATTTTCACCGCCCTGGGCGGCGCAGGGCTGATTCTGCTCTGGAGCGCGGGAGAGACCATCGCGTCGATGCCCATCAACCATTACCGCCTGACTGTCAACCCGACCCTGCCGAGCATTCCGCTGTTCACGCTCGCCGGCTATTTCCTGGCCGAGGGCGGCACGGCCCGTCGGCTCGTCAAGGTCTTCGACGCCCTCTTCGGACACCTGCGCGGGGGCGCGGCGATCGGCACGGTGCTGGCCTGCGCCTTTTTCACCAGCTTCACCGGGGCCTCCGGAGTGACCATCCTCGCCCTGGGCGGCCTGCTGATGCCCATCCTCCTCTCGGCGGGCTACAAAGAACGGACATCATTGGGACTCCTCAGCGGGGCAGGATCGCTCGGTCTGCTCTTTCCCCCGTGCCTGCCGCCGATCCTCTATGCCATCATCGCGAGCAGCACCGGCAGCAGCATCGGCATCGAGGAGATATTCCAGGCCGGACTGCTGCCGGGCCTTCTTCTGGTGGTGATGACGGGCGTCTGGGGCATAGTCAAAGGACCCCATGTCCAGGCGGAACGACGCCGCTTCAACCTGCGCGTCGCGCTCGACGCCATGTGGGGCGCCAAATGGGAACTGCTGACGCCCGTCGTGGCTCTGACCGCCCTCTTCGGCGGCTTTGCAACGCCGGTCGAGGCGGCGGCCCTCACGGCCCTCTACGCCTTCTTCGCCGAGGTTGTCATCTATCGTGACCTCAAGGTTTTCAAAGACGTTCCGCGTGTCATGACCGAATGCGGCTGTCTGATCGGCGGAGTACTCCTCATCCTCGGCGTAGCCCTCGGTTTCACGCATTTCCTCATCGACGCCCAGATTCCCGACCAGGCGGTGGCCTGGGTCACTGCCAACATCAAGTCACGCTGGCTGTTCCTGCTTGCCCTCAACCTCGTGCTCCTCGTGGTAGGGGGCGTGATCGAGATTTACGCCGCCATCGTGGTGGTGGTTCCCCTGCTCGTGCCGGTGGGCGTCGCCTTCGGCATCGACCCTCTGCACCTCGGAATCATCTTCCTCGCCAACATGGAGCTTGGCTTCCTGATGCCGCCGATCGGACTGAACCTGCTGCTGGCCTCGTACCGCTTCGACAAACCGCTTGTCGAAATGATGCGGGCGGCACTCCCCATGCTCCTGGTCCTCGGCACCGGAGTCTTGTTGATTACCTACGTCCCCTGGATGACCACCTGGCTGCCGAGCGTGTTGAAGTGAGTCCAAAGGGGGACGCGACTCTACAGACACGGGATGGATGAGCAGGGGGGAGGCTGCCCAGACACAACCATCGCGTGCATGGTTGACTTGTTACATGGGGTTTACTCCAGACATGATCCCTTGTAACAAGATAGGCGTGGCTCGATCTGCAACAACCTACAGGCGCAAGTGGCCCAGCGGACAAACGACCGTCATTCGAGTGCCGCAAACCCTTGCGCCCAAGGTGCTGGAGTCCCCCGTCATCTGCTCGGGTGAGCCGGCCATATGTCTATCGCGGCGCGGGCAACCTGCTCAACTCCGTCAGCAGCCGTCAATACGCCAGTCGCAACGCGCTTCTGCGAGTGCCCATCAGCCTGTCAACCGCTTCGCTTCAAACAGTCCGTACCGGGTCGCGAGGGAAGTCGAGCTGACAGAATGAGCCGTCGTACGGGCCGTTAGACAGCAGGTTCCCAGAACCTCAGGACCGCCTCCTGAATCGCGCCCACACTTCGGACCGTCACGGGATTCCAGCCCGGAGGAAACAGCGCACGGTATCGCGACTCCGCAAACCGGGTGTCGATAAGCAGGATCACCCCCCGATCCGTTTCCGAGCGAATGACACGGCCCACGGCCTGCAGGACACGGTTCATGCCGGGAAAGGTGTAGGCATAGTCGAATCCTGCGCCCGTCCTT
Source organism: Verrucomicrobia bacterium ADurb.Bin006 (assembly GCA_002071485.1). Lineage (GTDB taxonomy): Bacteria > Verrucomicrobiota > Verrucomicrobiia > Limisphaerales > J093 > MWFF01. The sequence goes on from MWFF01000122.1 coordinate 44,718, forward strand.
TCCTCGAAGTAGTCGCGGATCAGATCCCGCTCGATACACAGTTGAGGCAGACCCACACCCACAACCGCAACCCCAATCAACCGCTCTCCCACCAGGTCAATGCCCTCGCCAAACACACCGCCCAAGACCGCGAATCCAACCCGGACCGTTCCTCCGTCCACGGCGAACGCTCCGAGGAAGGCCTCGCGTTCCGGTTCGCTCATCCCGGGACGCTGCATCAGAATCGTGGCGTCCGGAAAGCGCGCCTGGAATCGCTCCTGCACGGCGCTGAGATACTGGTAGGAAGGGAGATAGACGAGGTAGTTCCCGACGCGCCCCCGAACCAGCGCCCCAACGGCTTGCACCACCTCCTCGAGGGTCTGGGTACGGGCCTTCAACACCGTGCGAATGCGGTCATGTGTCAGCACGGCCAGGTTCCCGGACGGAAATGGCGAGGGCAACCTCAGGATCGGGTCTTCCACGCTCCCGCCCAGCAGGGACCGATAGTAGTCCACTGGCGTGAGCGTCGCCGAAAAGAACAAGGCCGACCGGCCCCGCTCGAGGGCCTGTTGCAACAAAAAGGACGGGTCCAGACAGAACAACCGCACGCGCACGGAGGCTCCCGGCTCGATGATGGTCGCGTAGTGCGCATCGTAAAGCCCAGCGGTGCGCCGGAACGCGTGCAGACGGAAATACAACTCGATCAGACTTTCTCGGAATCCAGCAGGTTCGTTTCGAACAAGCCACTCCTCGGCCTGCCCCAGCGCCTCCTCGACCAGCGGCTCGAGCGCCCGCGGAAACTCGCGGCTCGTGCGCGCCCCGTCTCTCGCATCCGCGCCGTCAGCCCGCTTCAACCCGGAATCGGGGCCGCTGCGCTCCCTCGACACCGCGTCTCTGGGTGAGAAGAGGTCCGGCTGGAGGTGGGGACTGGCCGGCTCGATCGAGTTGTCAGCGTGGGCAGCCGGGCCGCCCAGTTTCGCGATGGCCGCGGCGAGCCGGTTCAAGGCTTTGGCACAGCGTGGCGCTCTTTCCCGGATCGCGCGCCTGACCTCGCGGATCTCACGGGTGTCGAGGTCCGCCGAGAACATCGCCCGGGCGCGATCGACCAGATTGTGGGCCTCATCCACGAGGAAAACGCAGTCGCCCGGTTCATCGAGGAAGTGGCGGCGCAGATAGACCTGGGGATCGAAGACATAGTTGTAATCGCAGATCACCGCATCGACCCACGACGAGACATCCAGAGAGAGCTCGAACGGACAGACCTGGTGCGCCCGACTGGCTTCCTCAATCACGAAGCGTGTGATCGCTTCATGCGCCAGGGCGGCGCGCATCGCGGCCCGATGCCGATCGTAATAACCCCGGGCCATCGGACAGTTCTCCGGATCGCACACCCCGCCCTCGTGAGTGCAGATCTTCTCGCGAGCGGTCAGTGTTACGACGCGAAGCCGCAGGCCGGCGCGGCGCAGTTCGCCGCACGCCTGCTCCGCAACCACCCGCCCGACCGTCCGCGCCGTCAGATAGAAAAGCCGATCGATCTTCCCTTGCCCCATCGCCTTCACCGCGGAAAAGAGCGCCGCGACGGTCTTGCCGATGCCCGTCGGCGCTTCGACGAACAGGCGCCCTCCGCGCGCCACGGCGCGGTACCCAGCCACCGCGATGGCGCGCTGGCCCGCCCGATAGCGCGGAAAGGGGAAGCGGAGGGCGCCAATGGACTCGTCGCGTTCCCGACACCACTGGCGGCGCGCGCGCAGCCACTCGAGATAGACCGCCGTCAGATCGAAAAAGAACGCCGCCAATTCCGCCCTGCCGAAGCCCTCCCGATACTCGGTCACCTCGTCCGTGTCGACATCCAGATAGGTCAACTGGATGTCGATCGACTCCAACCCATGGGCTTCGGCATACATGAAACCATAACACTTCGCCTGAGCCCAATGCAGGGGATGCGCACGCCGTTCCCGCGCGCCTTGAATCGTCTTGATCTCCTCGATTCGCGTTCTCCCGTCCTCGATCCACAAGCCGTCGAGACGCCCCTGCACGCGCAGGACCCATTCGCCGTCGTCCACGTCGCGATGCAGCGAAACCTCCTTTTGGTAACCCGCCGCACGGCTCCGCTGAAGCCGTTGATGCCCGCGCGTCCCGGCCAACGCCCGCCTCGGCCCCACAAAATCCCCCTCGCCGCCAAGATCGCCCCGTCGCAGGGCGAACTCGACCAGGACGCGAACCTGGACCGCATGGATGGGTTTGGCGGGCAGTGGCATTTCCCGAGGAACTTCGACTGGCTGACCTTGCATGAACGCCCCGGGGAAAGCCATATCCTTTTGCGCAACGGACGCGCTCGAGTTGCATCTGAAAGATGTTTGTACTCTGTCGCCCGCCAAACAGGGTCTGTAACTCTCATCGCCGGGGACGAGGCTGTCCCCACTCCAACGCCAGCCTGTGCGTAAACAGAGCACACCCGGCCGGTTCTTGCTGACGCCCGAGCCGCTCGCTTGTACTCTCGGCCCATGCGCACGTTGCTCCTGATCCTTCGCTCGAGCGTTCTCCGCAGTGCCAGGCTGCGCTCCTTGTCGTGCCTTCTCCCGATCGCCATCGGGTTGGCAAGTGCCGACTCCCGTCTCCACGCCCAATCCACGGCCTTACGGTCCGCGCTCGAACCGCCGGACGCCACAATCGACGCCCCCTGCGTGACGCCGCCCCCGGAGTCCTTCTTTCAAATGGTGTCCAACCGCATCGCCCGGGCCGACGCCCGCCGCGGGCGCCCGCGCCGTCGAGCAAGCGAAGCGCCTCCGCCAGAAGCGGCAAGCGTTGCCGAGAGCGCCCGATCCCGCGTCGCGGACGAGTTGGCCATCTACCGGACGTTTTATGCGAAGCACATCGATGTGCAGGGGCTGCCGGTCGCCGCGCATGCGGATGTGGCCGATCTGGCGTTGCAGCGAACCTACCAGATCGTCACCGGCATGCTGGCCGGGCGCCCCGACATTCTGGCCGCCATGGTCAGCAACCAAATCTACCTGATCGTCATCGGCAAAAACCAGGTCTACACGGACATGCCCGAATACCGGCATCATCCCAATCCCGAGTTCCAAAACGAGCGCGTCCGAGGCACAGGCGGCAACCCGACCAGTTTCGGCGAGGAGAACCTCCTCAGCCTGCCCATTGACCGCTACGACGACGAGAGCATTGCCGTGCATGAATTCTGCCACACGATCGACGACATCCTGGGCCGGATCGATCCGACCTGGCAGGAGCGCCGCATGGCCGCCTACCGCAACGCCATGAACAAGAAGCTCTATGAGCAAACGTACGCAGCCAGCAATCCCGCCGAATACTGGGCGGAGATTGCGCAGGCCTTCTTCGACTGCAACCGGGTCAACAATTGGAACCACGGCCCGGTCGGTAACCGCGCCCAATTGCTGGCCCACGATCCCGCCGGATTCGCCCTGTGCCAGGAGGTGTTCAAATCGGCTCCCGACCGGGACTGGCGTTACACCTGGCTGCAGAGGCTGCCAATGGTCTCCGCGCCGCCGCGCCTCGACAAGTTCAAGGACATCGACCCCTGGTACACGAAGTTCACCTGGGCGCGCGAGTTCACCATCGTGGGACGGACAGCGAGCGACGACGCCCTGCTGCACGCCAACGAAACCACCCGCCGGCTGTTCGCCTACCGCCACGACTTCCTCAAAGCCCTGATCAACCATGGCCTCAAACTCGTCGTGCTCGGCCCCGGCGAGCAACTGGCCGATCTGCCGGAATGGAAGCGGACCTCCGAGAAGCCGTCGATCGATGGCGCGTCTCGTGGGCCGACCTGCGATCCGAATCTGAATCTGCTCGTCGTGGCACAGGAAGACGTGCTGGCCGGCGCGGCGTCACCCTGGTCCACAGGCAGCCCCGTCATCGCAGTCCTGGCCGAGGCCGCCTATCGAGTCGCAGGCTTGCGTCCCGTGATCCCCGATTACCACGGCAACCAGCAGTACGAACTGCGCGTGAAACGCTTGGATGTGGAATTCGACCAGGCCGTCACGGCGCTCTTCAACCAGGCCAGAGCCGCGGACGCGTGGGCCGACACCCCGGCGGCGCAGGACAAGTTCGCCTACTGGTGCGCCGGCGTGCTCGCCTATTTCGACGCATCCGGGCCGCACTCAGCGCCGCGGGGCAGCACGACGCCCGTGAACACGCGCGAACGACTCGCCACCTACGATCCCGGCCTCTTCGCGATCGTCCACGAGACCATGGCTTATCAAGACAAAGTGGATTGGCGCTACCAAGCCCGCCGCTCGAATTAGTGTGGTGTCTCACAATTGGCTGGTGCTTCGCCGCAAAGATTCTTCGCCTCCCGCGGGCGCGAGGGACGCGCATACCACACTGGCCCGGACCCTTCACGCGCTCCACGCCGAGCCGGAGCCGTAGCCGACATCGCCGGTGGCGTCCGAACTCCGAACTCCCATCTCCGAACTCCCATCTCCGAACGCCCATCTCCGAACTCCCATCTCCGAACTCCCATCTCCGAACTCCCATCTCCGAACTCCCCGGCAAAGCGCTTGCCGAAGCAGGGCGGGGCGCCGTATCATAGCGGCATAGCCACAACTGCAAACCACTGCAACACACTATGAACATGAAACGACGCGAATTCTTGCAAACAACGGCGACGTTCAGTCTGGCCGCGGCGAGCGGTGTCCTGAGTCGCCAGGCGTTCGCCGCCCAACCGCTCGATATGCGGATCGGGGCGAGCGATCTGCGCGTGCAGCCGGTGCTCATGTACGGCCTGACTCAACGGGTGCCGGGACGGAGCTGGCGCCCGTGGGGCGACATCCAGACCGAGGAAGGCGTGACCGAGGAGTTGGGACGCATCGACCGTGAATTGTGGCAACTCAAGAACGGAGCCGATTTCGGAGTCTCGTTCATCCCCACGGCGCGGGTCAGCGCAAAGCCCCAGGTCGAGGCGCTCAAGAGCGCCCAGGCCGACGCATTGCTGGTCTACGCGTCCGGCGGCGGCACGGACCTTTTCGAGGCCCTGGCGGGTGTGGGAAAACCGATGGTGATCTTCGTCCGCGACCGGTCCGGCCCCTACTATCTCTGGCACGAAATCGTCGACTCGCGTTTCCTGCGCAGCCACACCGACTCGGTCAAGCAAACCAACGCCGGCCTCGAAGACGTTGTGGTGGACGATCAGGGGGAAATCCTCTGGCGGCTGCGGGGGCTGTATGGATTGAAGAACACGACCGGACGCCGAATCGTCTGTGTCGGCGGTCCCAGCGGCTGGTCCTGTCCCCAGGCGCCCGAGCGCGCCCGCCAGCGGTTCCAGCTCGACATGATCACCGCGCCAATCCCCGAGGTGAATGCCCGCATCGAGACCGCGCGAAAGGACGCGGCGGCCGTGGATCGCAGCCGGTCCGAGGCCCGTGCCTATCTCGATGCCCGAGGCGTCAAGTCACAGATTCCCGAGGAATCTGTGGCCGAGGCGTTTCTGCTCAAGGGGGTCTTCCACCAACTGATGCGCGAGCACGACGCCTGCGCCGTGACCACCAACGGTTGCATGGCCAGCTACGCCGGCATCATGCCCTGCATGACACTGACGCTCATCAACGACGACGGCTATATGGCCTACTGCGAGTCCGATTTCGTCAATATCCCCGCCGGCATCCTGCTCCATTTCATCGCCGGCCGCCCCACCTACTTCTGCAATCCCACCATCCCCCACCGCGGGCGCATGCTCTTCGCCCATTGCACCGCGCCCCGGCGCATGGATGGTCAAAAGCTTGAGCCGGTGACGCTCGTCACGCACTACGAATCGGACCACGGCGCGGCAACTCACGTCCACTTCCGCCGTGGGCAGAAGGTCACGATCATCAAGCCGGACTTCGAGGCCAAGCATTGGCTCGCCCTGACCGGCACAACCGTCGACGCCCCCTTCCTGGCAACCTGCCGCGGCCAGATCGAAGTCGCGCTCGATGCCGCCACCCAGGACGTCATCCGCAATATGCGCGGATTCCATTGCCAGATCGCCTACGGCGACTGGACGCGGGAGATCGTCTACGCAGCAAAGAAGGTCGGCATCGAAGTCCAGCAATTGCCAGCGGGCCAGGGGAGAAAGGCAATGGGGTCGCATCTAAATAGTTGACAAATGCTTGGCCACCACGTCGCCCGACGGCGTTGCGCGGATGACGAGCAGGTCGAGAGGGGCTGCGGCCACGTCAGAGTCCAGGCTCCTCTTTTGTCGGCGCTTCCCAGGGGCCGCCGGCATTGCGCGTCATGGCGGTTTGCACCGCATCCTGATGCCGGGCGACCGCGCTGTGAACGGTCAGATCCCTTAAAGCCGTCCCTTTTTCGCGCAAAGCCATGATCGCCGAACCCCACGCTTGCGCCCAACCGGCTTCGATGCACCAGGCGCCCCAGCCGACGTCGCCCGAGCCGCCCCAAGGCTCCCAGCGCCTGTAATCGAACGTCCGGAACCAGGTGCCGTCCAGGTAGGGGTACACCTCCGATTTAGTCTGGATGCGGGCAAGGTACTCCGCCAGGTGTCTGCCATGCGGGCTAGAACTGCCGCTCACGGCCCGTGACGATCAACCCCGCCAGAGCGCTGCGCGCCCTTTCATAGGCTGCGGGGCGCTTGTCCCAGGCGAAGAACGAACTGACCAACGGCGCCACGATCGCATCCGCCTCGGACGCCCGTCCTTCGCGCTCGAGGAGGGCCAGGTAATCGTAATCCTCGATCGCGTCGCGCAGCGCCTTGAGTCGAATCGTTGGCACAACGCCTTCGCAACCCACGGCCCGCCCAGGGTAGACCAGCGAGCCCTCTCCGTAAAAGACGACTCCCTTCCTGCCCTGCTGTGGCGCTCCGTTCCCTGCGTAGTAAGGAGCCTCCACCCAAGGATCGTCCACCGGTCCCCAGTAGGACAGCCCGCCCCAATAGAGAAGCCCCCGCATGTGATGGCGCCAAGCGATCCAGGTCGGCACGCGGTAGTGAAGCAATGGATAGTCGATATGCCACCAGGGCGTCGGCTTGCCCTGGCACAAAGCCGTGTAAGTCCAGATGGTTTCGCCCAGGGCCTGGCGCCGCGCGGCACTCTCCTGCTCGTGCAAAGAGAAGAGCGGGCACCAGATGTCCACGGCTCCGTAAAGATCGCCCCAGGCGCTGTCGGCCCCTTCCTGACCCGGAGCGGTCCAGGTCTGCTCGACCACCAGCACTTTCACTACAGACCTTGCCTCGCGGACCGCGCGTCCCCAAGTCTGCACGTACCGGTAGTCGTCCAACGTGTTCGGTTCGTCCCGCAGGTACGTGAAAAAAACCAGATGCGCCTGGTTCAATTCCCGGGCGGCGATGTCGAACGCGGCCAGCCAGGCGCGCAGACGGTCGCGTTCGGCCTCCGGGTCCTTGACGACGCGAGAGGGGTGGGGAATCTGCACCGCGTTGACGTGGTAACGCTCGATGAATCGGCGCAACGCCGCCACGTGCTGCGGCGGTATTCGAAACGAACCGTCGGACTGCGCGACGGGAGTGATCAATTCCCCCGGCGGCACCGCGTTCAGTCGATGATCGCAGAGAACCTGAGCGCATTCGGTCTCGACTGCCGCCCAGTCGGTCGGTTCGGCCTCACGTCCGGCCTTGGCACGCTCGCGGTAGTAGGCTTTGAGGCGTCCCGCGGGCGAGCCGAACTCGGTCTCCAGCGCCGGGACGCTCGGCAGCGCAAAGTCCCAGACGGTGAGGTGGAATGGGATCTCCGCGACCTGTTCCTGCCCGGCCATTACCTGGCAGGTGCCGTGGTATTCACCCGCTGCGGCGTTTGTGGATGCAAAGACGTCCACCCAGAAGCCGTGGGTCTCCCCGGCGGGAAGCTCGAAAGGAATCGCCTTGAGCCGTGAATCGCGCAGCCTCTCGCCCGCCACCGGATGGTCGAAAGGGATCAGCGGGTCCGGATAACCGTCCGGTTTGAAATCCGCGTTGCGATGCGTCCCCGTATCGAGGAAGAGCTGGTGCTGCCGGTAGAGCACCAGGCGGATGGCATCGGCTGCACGATTATCGGGTCCCTTGAGATTACCCGCGTCGAGGCGAAGACCAGAGACCGGTGCATCCGCCCGGACCAGAACCTGGAAACTGCCCCATTCGTTGCGGGCGATCGAGAGCCTGGCATCGCGCACCTCGCCCGGCAACTCGCTGCGGAGCACGTGTCGGGTCTCGGTCACCACCCAACAGTGAGGCGGAGCCGCAAGGAGCCGGGGGCACAAGGGGATTGAGAGCAGGAACGCGAGAGGGCCAAGCCAGGGTCGATATGCAGAGAGGAGTCTCATGGAGCTGCCGTCCAGTCTATTTGTGAGTTCTGGCTGGGAGCGTACCCTTGAATCCGGTGTCATCGCAAGCAAGCAGTTGTTCCCCAATGAACACGCTTCCCATCATCGTAACTTCCCCAGGCCAGCCCCCGCCAGCATCGGGTGTCTATAATAATGAACCTGTCACTTTATTCCGTCGCCGCGCCGCTCAAGGTCAGGAGGTCTGAGCCTGAGGTTCTGACTGATTCGCCTTGTGATTCGCATTGAAATGCCTGTGCAGTCCGGGCACCCTGACACGAGTATTCCATGATGCCCCGCGCGGGTTGAGACGCCGGGGGTTGTGGAAAGACCGCGTCTCGAGACAAAGCTCGTCCGGCTTGGGCGCGAGGCGCGCCGCAAAGGCGCTGACCCAATGAGAATGAAGGGGAATCGTTGGCTACTTGCAGAGGCGCTCCTCGTCGGGCTCCTGTGGGCAGGTCATCCGCACCTACGGGCTGCCGCGTCAACGCCGGGGGCTGCCTCTGCCGACATCGAGTTCCTGCGGAGGCTGACCCTTGACGTGGTGTCGGCTTCGCGGGTCAAGCCGGGGGAACGGGTCGGCGATTCGCCGCGGATCGAAGGCTGGCTGATGGCGGCGACGGAAGTGGGACGGCAGCCGGACGTCTGGGGAACGCTCTGCGCGCTGCACCTGGGGGCTCTGTCGGAAGCCGCGGCTGAGCGCGCCCTGGCAACAGTGGCCGACGCCGTGCGACGCCGAACGATTGTCTTTAAGGGCGCCGTTCGGCATGTGCCAACCGACCTTGACGCATCGCCCACCTCGGCATGGGAACGGACTGCTGTGCGCCTCAACACATACCAGAACGGCGCGTATTGGCACACGCCCTCGGGCTGGCTGGTTGCAGCCTTGCGAAAGCGAGACCTGCGGCTCGCAGCCCAAGTGCTCGCCGACTATGTCGATCATGCGCGTCGGGGCGATTTCCGCCGAGGATCGGACCAAGAGGCCCCGTGGGAGAGCATCCACCCCGGCCGCTACGTTCAAAACGGCGTCTACATGACTTCGGTGGCGCTGCCGGGGAGCGTACTGTTTTCCGGCAGCCTCGAGCCGGCGAACCGGACGGGCCAATCGAGCCCCGCCGGTCGCCAGGCAGTGGAAGAGGAGTTTGCGGCGCGCGCGGCGGGAATCGGCTCGGCGGCGGCGGTCAACCAATTGGTCGCGACCATCGAGTTCGAGCCGCGGGAAGCGCGGGTTGTGCGGCTGGTCATACGCCGTCCGCACGCGGGCGAACCGTGCCTGGATGAACTCGAGGTGTACGGGCCGGGCTGCGTCACCAACCTGGCCCTGGCCGAACGCGGCGCCGTGGCGCGGGCATCGTCGCTGCTTCCGGGCTACGCGATTCATGCCGTGGCGCATCTGAACGATGGTCTGTACGGCAACGACCACAGTTGGATTGCGGCCACGGCGGGCGAGGAGTGGGCCGAAATCGAGTTACCCGAGCCGGCCCGGATCGCGCGCGTGGTCCTTTCGCGCGACCGCGACGGAAGGTTCACGGACAGGCAGATTCTCGAAGCGGAGGTGCAGCTTTCGCTTGACCGGCGAACCTGGCGGACGGTCGGCACGTTGAGGCGTTCGGCGAACGAACTGCGTTTGCCGATGCCGACACTGACCTTGCCGCTGGGAGAGTTACCGAAGCCGACCTGGGCGGGTGCGGTCGACTACGCGTTCTTGCGGGAGCGGGACACGTGGAGCCGAATGGATGCAACGGACTACCTCTCCCCGCTGGTGAACGATCGGCCGGCCTGGCCGGGCGGCCCGCCCTATTGGGGGCGGCTGGCGCGGCTTGATCCGCTCGAACGCACGCTGACGCAGTACTCTGACATGATCGAGCGGCTGGGGCTGATCGGGCTCGATGTGGGCGCAGAGCGGGAGGAACTGGCCGCGCTGCGCAGAGAAGCAGAGGATTCGGCGCTCGCGGGTTCGGATGATCTGTTCCTGCGCGCGCGGCACGCCAAGCGTCGGCTTTTCTTCCGTGATCCGCGGCTCGGCGCGCTCGAGCGCGTGCTGTTTGCAAAACACCATCCACTCCAACCGTCGCACAACTACAGCGAGCATTTGGATTCCCTCTTTGCGCCCGGCGGGGGAATCTGTGTGCTGCATGTCCCGCGCGACGCCGAGGGGCGTTTGAACCCGGCGCGGGCGGAGGTGGAGACGCTTTTCGACGGCAGCGGGGGGATTGTGCGCCACCCGGTAGCCGATTACGACGCGCGGACCGTTTACTTTGCGTATCGTCCGGACAAGCCGGAGGTCGAGGGATGGCAATCGTATTGGCATTTGTATTCGGTGCGAGCCGACGGCAGCGGGCTGCGCCAGTTGACCGAGGGTCCGTTCCACGACTTTGATCCGGTCCCGCTGCCCGACGGCGCGCTGGGGTTCATGTCCACGCGCTGCCAGGGGCGGTATCTCTGTTGGGAGCCGCAGGCGTACGTGTTGTACCGGATGCAACCGGACGGCATGAATCTGCGCCGGCTTTCCTACGCGAACATCAGCGAGTGGGATCCGGTCGTGATGCGCGACGGGCGCATTCTCTGGACCCGGTCAGAGTATTTGGACAAGGGTGCGGACTTTGGGCACACCCTTTGGGCGATTCGGCCCGACGGGACTCATCCCGAGCTGGTTTTTGGGAACAACACGCCCTATTGCTACGGGCATGCGCGCGAGGTGCCCGGCAGCCAGGAACTGGTCTGCACGCTCATTTCCCACGGCGATCATCAGGGGCCGATTGCGCTGATCAATCCGGCCCGGGGGCTGTTCGACACAGCCGCCCTGACGAGCATCACCCCCGACACCCGGCCGCAGTACCAAATGGACCGGTCTCACCACGAGACCTTCCGGGATCCCGAAGCGGTCTCGAGCGACCACTTTCTGGTCACCCACAATCCGGGGCGGCAATCGCACTGGGGCCTCTACGTCATCGACCGATTCGGCAACCGGGAACTGCTCTATCTCGATCCGGCGATCAGCAGCAAGCGCCCGTCCCTGCTGCGCGCGCAGCCGCGTCCGCCCCTGTTGTTTGAAGCGCAGAATCCGGATCTTGCGCGGGAGGGGCTTGGGCAGTTTGTGGTCCAGGACGTGTACGAGGGGCTTGGTCCAACGGTCGCTCGCGGCCAGGCGAAGTACCTCCAGGTTTCCCAGGAAGTGCCTTCCCCTTTGGAACGGCTGGCCGACGGCCAGTATCGCAACGCGCATCCGGGTTACCCGGACTATTACGCAACCCCGATTCACCTGGTGACCGGCCCGCGCCAGGATTACTCGACGCGGACCGCCAACGCGCTGGAGCCGCATGCCTTTCGGGCGGGCAGCGCGGCCCGAGCCGGGGACGGGACGGTGACGATCACCGAACACGGCGGCTGGCCCAGTTACGTTGCCAAGGCCGTGCTCGGCACGGTGCGCGTCGCCGAGGACGGCTCGGCCAACTTCACGGCGCCGGCCGGCAAAGTGCTTTATTTCCACCTGCTGGACGAGGACTTTAACGAGCTGCAGCGCATGCGCAGCGTGGTCCAACTGCAGCCGGGCGAACAGCGCAGTTGCATCGGCTGCCACGAGGACCGGCATGCCGCGCCGCTGCGCCCGACCCGACGCCCGCTCGCCGCCGCGGCGCAGACGCTCACTCCGCCGCCTTGGGGCGGGTTGGCATTCGATTACGAACGCGTGGTTCAGCCGGTGCTCGATGCGCACTGCGTCCGCTGCCACGACACCCAATCCGAGGCGCCGCTCGATCTGCGGGGCACGCGCGATGGGGAACGGGTGCCGGCGTCGTATCGCTCGCTGATCGGGGGCGGATGGGTGCATTACTTTGACTGGCACTATGGGGCCCGCCATTTCAAGGCCGAACCGCTCACGTTCGGCACGCGCCGGAGCCGCCTTTTTACGGCGCTGGCCGGAGAGCAGCACAAGACCGTTGCGCTCGAACCCGCGGATATGCGGGCGCTCAAGGCCTGGATCGACCTCAACTGCCCTCTGTGGCCGGACTACCGCCATCGCAGCGAGCGTCCGCTGTAGAATCCTCGACCGATCAGACGCGCTGTTCTGTGCCGCAAAACGCCCAGTTGTCGGCGCGGAGGTGCTTTGCTAAAGTGACACATCCTTATGGCAATTGCTGATTTGGAACCGAAAGTCGGCGGCGTCACCCCGTCCGCGCCGGAAGCGGTGGTGGTGGTGCGCGGTCTGACGAAGGTTTTCAAAGATTTCTGGGGCCGGCCCAAGGCGCGCGCGGTCGATGCCGTGGACTTCGAAGTCCGGCGGGGCGAGGTGTTCGGTTTGCTGGGTCCCAACGGATCGGGCAAGTCGACGACCGTGAAACTCCTGCTGGGGCTTCTGCATCCCACACGGGGCCACATCGAGGTGTTTGGTCATTCCCCGCGCCACGTGAAAACGAAGGCGCGGATCGGTTACTTGCCTGAGGAATCGTATCTATACCGTTATCTCGATTCCGCGGAGACGCTCGATTTCTTCGGCAATCTCTTCGAACTGACGTCGAAGGAAAGGCGGAACCGAAGCGAGCAACTGCTCGAGATGGTCGGGCTGAGCCAGGTGCGTCGGCGGACGGTGGGCGAGTTTTCCAAGGGCATGCAACGTCGCATCGGCCTTGCCCAGGCGCTGATCAACGATCCCGACATGATCATCCTCGACGAGCCCACGTCGGGACTCGATCCGATCGGCTGCCGTGAGGTGAAGGACCTGATCCTTGCGTTGGCGCAACGCGGGAAGACGGTGATTCTGAGCAGCCATTTGCTGGCGGACGTCGAGGACGTTTGCGATCGTGTCGTGGTGTACTACGGGGGGAGGATTCAGGCCATGGGCACGCTCAAGGAACTCCTGGCCACGCCCGACGCCGTGCGCATCACATCCCCACTATTGCCGCGCGAGACTCTCGAACGGGTCCTGGAGATCATCCGACGCGATGTTGGGGCCAACCGGGTCGAGATCGACACGCCGACCCAGAATCTGGAAAGTTACTTCCTCAAGGTTGTCGAGCAGGCCAAGCAGCGCGAGACGACATCGGGCGCAACCTCGGGTGCCCGTGTGGCGGCGTATCTGCGGGGCGAAGCCGATCAGCCTTCGAGCGTCGAGCGCCGACTCGAACGTCTCAGCCTGCCTCAAACCCCCGCGCCCACCCCTGAAGTCAAGAGTCCCGCGGCGCCGTCTGTGGACGAGACCAGGCTGGCGGCCTTGGCGCATGGAGAGGAGAAGAGCCCGCCGCCGGTCAAGGTTCAGACGCCGCCGCCGGCCGACCTCGATCGGGCGAACGAGAAGCTCTCGAGCCTGCTGGGGGACAAGCCATGAGGCCGATCTTGGCTGTGGCGGGGCTGACGTTTCGGGCGGCCTTTCGTTTCCGACTGGTGCCCGTGCTGTCGGTGCTTTTGGTGGCTTCGGTTTTCCTGCTGCCGGCGTTCATCAAGCACACGGGAAAGGCGCAGGAGTTTGTGCAGATCGTGCTCACGTACACGCTGGGGCTGACGACGGCAGTGCTCGGCTTGACCACGCTTTGGCTCGCGTGCGGCACTTTGGCGGGGGACATCGAGGACTGCCAGATGCAGGTGGTCGCCGTGAAACCGATTGCGCGCTGGCAAATCTGGCTGGGCAAGTGGCTTGGCATCATGATGCTCAACGGGCTGATGCTCGCGGTGTGCGCCGGCGCGATTTACGCCCAATTGCAGTGGCGGGCGCGCGGCCTCTCGCAGGAGCAGCTCGAGGTCCTCAACAACGAAGTCCTGGTCGCCCGCGGTTCGTTCAAGGAGAGTCTGCCCGACCTCGAACCCGTCGTCGAAGAGGAGTACCAGAAGCGGCTCGAGAGCCCGGCGTTCGCGGAAATGCCGCGCTCCGAAGCCCGCCGCATCATTCGCGAGCAGCTCAAGGCCGGACTCCAGGTCGTCCCGCCCGCATACACACGGGTATGGCGTATCGACCTCGGCTCGGTGAAGAGCGCGCTGGCCGGACGCCCGCTGTATCTGAGGATCAAGTTCTTCGTGTCCGAGAAGAGCGCGTCCGGCACCTACTGGGGCCTCTGGGAAGTCGGTCCGCCCGAATCGCCGCGGCGCGTCCAGGATGTGAAGAATCATGCGGCGGAGACCTTCTACGAATTCTCGGTGCCGCCGGACCTGTTCGATGCCGAGGGTCTGCTCACGGTGGAATACACAAACCAGAACGACACCGCCGTGCTGTTCCCGCTGGACGAAGGCTTCGAGGTACTCTACCGCGCGGGCGGGTTCGGGCTGAACTACGTGCGCGGCGTGGCGATCCTATTCTGCTGGCTGGCTCTGCTCGCCGCTCTCGGGCTGGCCGCGGCGAGCTTCCTATCGTTTCCGGTCGCCGCCTTTCTCGCCCTGGGCCTGCTCATCGTCGCATTCTCGACTGGCACGATGAGCCTGGTCATCGAGCAGGGGACCATCCGGGAGGTGAACCCGAACACAGGCGAAGTGGCGAAGGCCAACCTGTTCGATCACGTGACCGTCGGTTTCTTCAAGGGGCTGCTGGGGGTCATCAATTTGGTGCGCGGCTTTTCGCCCATCGATTCGATGAGCACGGGGCGCTCGGTGTCGTGGACGCAGTTGGTCCGCGCCATCAGCCAGATCGTGCTGCTCATGGGCGGGCTGTTCGCCGCCATCGGCATTGCGATCTTCACGCGCCGCGAACTGGCCACGGCGCAGGGGAAAGGCTAGAGATGCCGCGCTCGCGTTCACACTGGTACAAAGCGGGGCTGGCCGGGCTGGCGGTAGCGCTGCTGGCGGGGGCCGCCTGGGCGCAGCGGACGCTGACGCAATTGCGCGGAGACCTGGGGCTGACGCGCGTCGAGCCGCTCAAGAATGCCCCGCCGATTCTCTCTCTCACGACGGTTGTGCTCGGCGGCTTTCGGGGCCTGATCGCCAACGCCCTCTGGATTCGCGCGATGGAGTTGCAGGACCAGGACAAGTATTTCGAGAAGGTCCAGTTGGCGGACTGGATCACCAAACTCCAGCCCCACAACAAGACCGTATGGATCGTCCAGGCGTGGGACATGTCCTACAATATCTCGATCAAGTTCAGCGATCCGCGGGACCGTTGGCTGTGGGTGTCGCGGGGCATCGAGCTGTTGCGGGATCAGGCCCTGCTCTACAATCCGCACGAGGTGCTGCTCTATCGGGAACTGGCCTGGCACTTCCAACACAAGATTGGGCACAACCTCGACGACGCCCACCTCTTCTTCAAAGGCGCCTGGGCCGCGCAGATGCAGGAACTCTTCGGGGGCGGCAGACCGCCCTGGGACGAGCTCGCCCATCCCCAAACCGACAACGCGCGGGACCGGGCCCGGCGGCTGCGCGAGGTGTACAAGCTCGACCTGGCCCGAATGCAGAAGGTGGACGAACTCTACGGGCCGCTAGACTGGCGGTTGCCGGAGGCCCACGCGCTCTACTGGGCCTACGTCGGCAAACAGGAGGCCAAGACCCAGACCGACCTCATCCAGTTGCGGCGCGTCATCTATCAATCCATGGACATGGCGTTCCACCGCGGCCGGCTGATCGATGCGAAGCTGGGCGAGGGTTTTCGCTTCGAGCCCAATCTCGACATCGCAGACAAGACCAACGCGGCGTACGAAGAGGCGATGGCGGAGGATGCGGAAATGCGCCAGCACATCAGCCGCGCCCACAAGAACTTCCTCCTCAGCGCCACCTACTTCTTCTATGTCCACGGCCGCGCGCGCGATGCCGAGCGGTGGTTCAATGTCGTCAAGGAGAAGTATCCCAAGGATTACCCCCGGGCCATGACGCTGGACGAATACGCCCTCAGACGCGTGGGCGAGGATGTGGGCGAGACCGACATGAACCGAACGATCTCGAACATCATGGGGGCTTTGCGGCAGTCGTATGTCAACCTTGTCGATGGGGATGAGGACGCATTCAACGGCTACCAGGCTTTGGCCCGGAACATCTGGGCTCGCTACCAAAGCAAGATCGTCGGCGGACCGTCTGATAAACGCGTCGGTTTGCCGCCGTTGAAGGAGATGCAGGCCGAGATTCTCCGCTACCTTCTCGATCCGGAACGCGGGATTCGACCGGAAGCCAAGGCCATTCTGCAAAGCCAGCTCGGCATCACCCGCCCGCCCGCTACCGCCACCAACGCACCGCCGCCCGCCCCCTAGCCCGTATATTTCTTAACCGAATTGGTCCACAACTGACAGCCAGAGCCAATTCATGAAGTGGAGCGGCGACGCGGCCCCGTCGCCACAGTCTTTTCATTTGGAGCGGTGCTTGACGAGTATCTGGAAAGGGATTTGGGGATTGTTCTGGCAGCGCTCCTGCAGGGCAGGCCAAGAAGGCTCAGGGTGAAGGTCCGCCTTGAGCGCGATCAGGCAGATGCGCAGGGCCGAGAGGTTGCAGTTATAAAGATAAAGTGACAGGTTCGTAATTATTGACACGCCTTCTGTTTTGGCGTACATGTGTCTGCGGCAAGGGCAGTGGTG
>MWFF01000123.1 GCA_002071485.1 Verrucomicrobia bacterium ADurb.Bin006
AACCACCGAGAAATCAGCCCAGGAAATCACGCAAAAATCCTTAACGGCGTTTGGGGGAGGCACCGTCAAATCCTTCGGAAAACCAAGGGGTCTGGACTGATTTTCACCCCGCATGGGATGCCAGTGACTTTGGAAGGAGATTCAGCAAGTCGTCGCCGGCGTAGATAGCTCGAAGTGCAGGACCAAGGTGTCGAAGGAAAAGACGATGAACGGGGAACTCCTGTATAGCCCCATTGACATGAACGCCGCGTTCAGGCGGCACCTCCGAGGCAAATCGTGGGCAGAGAGTCGGGTAAACTACTGGGTGACACGAAGCGAAAAACTGATTCGAAGGACCCTTACCATGCCGGCCGCAGAGCAAAGGAAGGAGATTGAGGCAGCCGGCGAGAAGCCCATCTTCAGTTACAACCAGACGGATTTCGTCAAAGACCGCGTGGCGGTCGAAATCCAGTTCGGCAAGTATGCATTCGTTGCCTACGATCTGTTCGTCAAGCACCTCGCCTTCTACGTCAGGGACCATATCGATGTGGGCGTGGAAATCCTGCCGATGAAGTCGCTGCAGAGCCAGATGAGTTCCGGCGTTGCATACTATGAAGGCGAGTTCTACAATGTCGTCCGTCAAGGGCGGGGTGTGCCTGCCGTCCCTTTAATCCTCCTTGGCATCGAGGCATAGAGAACTGAGAAGCGCACCAGACGGTGGACCCAACAACCGGCCGTCATGTCGCGGAGACCGACTGCGATGACCGCACAGTGGCGGCTGTCATGGCGCCTCCAAAGGGGCTTCCGCCGGGGGGATGGGCTGATCGAGCGCCCAAAGGATTCCGTTCAGCAACAGACGTTGGAAGGCTGCGTTCTGAAAATCCTCCGGCCCGCCCAGCGAGGTGTAGAAGACCCGGGACTGACGCAGGCCGCTGAGGCGGCTCCAGGCTACAGGCTCAGTCGGCGCGTCGGGGATCGTGCCTAGGAGCAGGGGCTCACTGGCAGGCGGGAGCGGTGCATTGCGGTAGAGGGAGGAGGGGGTCTGGAAGCCGGTCAGCGAGACGCCTGTGAGCAGAGGGTTCGAGGCGGCATTGGGCGCCGACTCGATCCTCGCCACCCGCCCCACTGGGTGATGCCCATGATAGTTGCCTCCCAGCACCTCCGCATCGAATCCGGCCCAGGTCGCCAGTTCGGGCCGGTTTCGAATTCTGTCTGCGTCGGGCGCGAAGGCGTGGCTGGCCATGCGCAGGCCGACGAAGGGCTTGCCCGACTCGAGATGCCGACGCAACAGGGTCAGCATCCCGACCGGCACGGCGCGTCGGCGCGCGCTCACGAGCACCAGGTCTGCGTCCGCGATTGCGGCGTAGTTCTTGAAGTCATAGTCGTCGGTGCGCTGGCTGGCTGTGACGAAATCGAGGCGATAACCGCGCCAGGCCAGCGTCTGGCGGGCGAAGGCCAGGATTGTCTCCCACGTGCGGTACTCGTTTTCGGCGAGAATGAAGACAAGGCGCGCCCGGCGGTCATCCCGGAACTGGAACGGCTCGCCTCCGAGAAAGTCGACGCTTGTGATCGAAGGGCACCAGTGCTTCTCGATGTGTTCGACGATCAGGTCGGTGCCCGCAAAGTGGCTGACCCACGGACGCCGTCGTGAATTGTACATCGTGTCGGTCAGGTCCCGCATGAGTACGACCTTCTTACCCAGGCCAACCATGGCACGGATCGAGAACGGACGCCCGAGGACGCACATGTTCGCATGAACGCCCAGGATAATGACGTTTGCGATGCCGCGGTCTTGAAGCAGGTTGAAGACCTCCCTGCCACTGTCGCTGATGCAGTCGTCGGGGCCAATCTCGAGCGCGGCGATCTGGCGGCGCCAGGGGCTGCCCTGACTGCATTGCGGCGTGTCGTCGCATCCGCCGTCCGAATCGTCGATCGGGAGCGGACCCTCCTTGCCGGAGTCGAGTGAGTGCCAGTTGCCGATCCCGTCCGGCGCGGGCGCCTCGGGCGCCTGCTGAGCCCGCTTGCGCTGCGGCGAATCGGCATAAAACGCCATCGTCCCGCTTGGCGCGTGAATGATCAGGATGCCGCGCCGGCGGGCGGCTTCGAGCACGCTGTTCATGCGCGGAGCCATCTCGGCCACGCGCGCCGTGGCGCCGCGGCACCAGTGCCGATCCCACATGTCGCAAACGATGATCGCTGTCTTCGTCGCATCCCATTGGACCGTTCTCTCGATGAGATGGAACTGAGCGCCCCCCTCCGCCGGTTCCCGTATGCGCGTGTGGAGTTCCAGGGTGTCGGGACGGCCTGCTACGGAGATGAGGTTCAGCGCGAGCGGGAGAATCGCACGGCGAAGGAGGTCTTTCATTGGCAGTATTGGCATGGATGGAGGAGCAACGAAGCCAGCGAGCCAAAGCTCCCCAGCCCTTCGGGGCGGGGCGGCACCGGGCCATCTGTGTCGTTCCTCGGTCGGTCGAGTATCTCTGGGGATACACTCCCTCCCTCGGGCCTCGCATCTGGCCCGGTGGCGCTCCCGCCAAAATCGGAAGTAATTCTTGCACAGACCCTAAGATCGCATTGGCCCCATGAACCCGCCTTGGAGGGACGGTGCCGCAGCCGCAGGAGAGTCCCTGGATCGAGACAATGAGCGTCACCGATCAGGGCCTCGTGTGACTCGGCCCTCCGAGAAGGATGGTTCATGGCTATTGTATCATTCGAGCCGGACGCGCGCGTAGCACATGGCATGCGGATGCCCCGTGCGCGCGCCCAGCAGATCCAGGGTCCAGCCGGGCGCTGACCCGCCGCGGACCGTGGCGGTGAAGTAACTGCTCAGCGGATGCTTGAGAGGGACAGGCGCTGTGCGTCCAGGCGCGCCGTCCGGCCCCAGTTCAAGAAGCCGGTTTTCGGCGATCGGCTTGCCCGTTTCGTCCGAGCCGGCCACAGAGAAGAACACGAACAGGCGGTTGTCTGGCATCGCGTGAAGCCGCGGCAGACTCGGGATCAACCCCGGCTTGCCTTCGTCGACGGCGAGCAGCGTGCGCCGCGTCTCGATCCGGCCTTCGCGCAGCCGCGCATAGTTGAGTTCGTGCCGCTGCCTCTCGTTCGGGAAGAACTTCGGGCGCAGCCGTTCGTCCAACGCGCGCTCCGTCCAGACAATGTGGACGGCGTCGTCGGGGGCAACCCAGAGATCGCCCGGAGAAATCCACCCGCATGTCTTGTCGCGGCTGGCGATTTCGACCCAGTCGCCAAAGCCGCCGTGGGCGATGTCGGGGGACCACACATAGAAGAGGCGGCGAAAATCGTAATCCCAGTCCTGGCCAGTGAGTTCGCGCTTGGCCTGACGCCACTTCGCGTACGGCTCGACGATGTCACTGACTCCGACGAAATGGACGGCGCGCGCGCGGAGCGCCACGTTCGGATAGCAGACACGGATGGGCTGGGGAGTGTCGTACTCGGCGCCCCAGGGCCATTTGAGCCGACCCTGCGCGCTCCAGTTGCCGTCGCGATCCCGAAAAGCCCACTCGGCATGCGTGTAGCCGATGTTCTGGAAGAGAATCATTTCCCGGCCCGGTCCGTCCGCGGCCAGACTGCGGTAGGAATGCTCGGTGAACGCCGGAGGCGCCGGCTTGCACTCCCAGCCCGGCCAATGGCTCCCGGGCGGGGCGGACGCATCCGCTGCCATGAACTCGAAAAGCACCGGGCGTGCCGGCCCCCCGCCAGCCTGTCCAGGCGGATTGAGGGTCGGATTCGCCGAGAGAAAGACCCGGCCCGGTTCGGGAAATGCCGCCAGCGGACACGGCTCGCGGGTGCGGCCAACCGAATCCTGTCGGAGAAGGGTCCAGCCTTCCGGTCCGCGTCTCCAGAAAGTCCATCGACAATTGTTGAGCGGTTTCTCGTGCGGGATGGTCTCGAGTCCGCTTGCGAACACGGCGTCGCCCAACCGCACCAGGCACGTGGACCCGTGACACCACATCGGCCCCGCCCCGTTGTCCGCGGGCGTGTATTCGTAAATCACCTCCTCGACCTCGACCACGGGGCGCAGCTCCGTCTCGGCGGCTCGAGACGACACAGCGAGCCACCCCGTCGCCACGGCAAGGCTCATCGCGACTTGGCAGGCTTTCATGTTCCAGTGAATGGCGGGTCAGTCCATAGCATCGCCCGCGGGCGTCGTCGATGAAATTCCCCCACTGAGGGGTTAACCAGTACCTCCACAGGAGTTTGCACCCGCATGGGTCCACGTCCTGGAGTGTTCGGCTTCGCGATGGTCACGACTCCATGAAACATGCGGGCTCAGCGTTGAGTTCTGAAGGGGTGCAGACGCGGATTTATACTAAAAGGATGACCAAATGCTAAGTATCCTAGCGTGCTCTTGAGCATGAGCGTCAGCAGGCCGGGAGTGATGAGTTCCGGGTGAGGTGCCAAACCTGAGCTGCGGCATCCCCGCCGCAACTTTGCGCCTGACACCGGCTCTTCCTGGCGATAGAGGTCTTGGCGCGTATGAGAGGCCTGCTCGGCAAGTGAGTTGGAGATCGTGAACGGCATGTGTTCGCCCTGAGCGGTTCAACCTCATTTTTCAACCGAACGATGCGTGCCGCTGCTTCCGTGAATCCCGTCGCCTCGCTCAAGGAACTCGAACGGCTTCTGCCGCGGTGTCTGCTGACCGATCAACTGCGGATTGGCTGGAAGGTCACACGCTGGCTCGAAGCCCACCGGCAGAGCTCGCGCGCGCCGCACGATCTGCCACGGTGGCTCGACGAGGCGCGAGACTCGATCGCCCGCCGTGCGCGTCGACAGGCGGCCCTGCCCGAGCTGCGCTACCCGCACGAGTTGCCCATCAGTGCCAAACGCAACGAGATTCTCGATGCCTTGCGGGCGCACCAGGTGTTGATCGTCGCGGGCGAGACCGGGTCGGGCAAGACCACGCAATTGCCGAAGATTTGTTTGGAGGCCGGTTTCGGCGTGCGGGCCAAGATCGGGTGCACGCAGCCGCGCCGTGTTGCGGCGCTCTCGCTTTCACGCCGCGTGGCCGACGAAATCGACCGCCCGTGGGGCCGCGCCGTGGGATGCAAAATCCGGTTCTCGGATCAGACCAGTCCGGAGACGTACGTCAAGTTCATGACCGACGGCATTCTGCTTGCCGAGGCGCAGGCCGATCCGGTGCTGAGCGAGTACGAGGTGGTGATTCTGGACGAAGCGCACGAGCGGTCCCTGAACATCGATTTCCTGATCGGCTTGCTCAAGCGTCTGCTCTCCCAGCGAAGCGATCTCAAGCTGCTCGTCACGTCCGCGACGATCGACACCGAGGCTTTTGCGCGGCACTTCGATGACGCGCCCATCATCACCGTCTCGGGGCGTCTATTCCCTGTCACTGTGGAATACCGCCCATTCGGCGCCGGCTCGGGCGATGAAGACGGCGACCGGACGGAGGACGGCCGGACGTATGTCGATGCCGCGGTGGATGCCGTCCAGGAAATCCTCGCCACTTCGGCCTCGGGCGACGTGCTCGTGTTCATGCCGGGCGAGCGTGACATCATTGAGACGCGCGACGCCCTGCGGGAGGCGGGTGGCGGACGACTCGAACTTGTCCCGCTGTTTGGGCGGCTCAGCACCGACGAGCAGCAGCGCGTGTTCGCCGCGTCGGAGCGGCGCAAGATCGTCATCGCGACCAATATCGCCGAGACGTCGCTGACGGTGCCAGGCATTCGTTATGTCGTGGACACGGGCCTTGGGCGGATCAGCCGTTACAATGCCCGGACCCGAACGCGGCGTTTGCCAATCGAGCCCATATCGCAGAGCAGCGCCAACCAGCGCAAGGGCCGCTGCGGGCGCGTTGCCGAAGGGGTTTGTTATCGGCTTTACAGCGAGGAGGAGTTCCAGGCCCGCCCGCTTTACACACAGCCCGAAATCCAGCGGGCGAATCTCGCCGATGTCATCCTGCGGATGAAGGCGTTCGATCTGGGCGAGGTCGAGGAGTTTCCTTTCATCCACCCGCCCTTGCCGGCGGCGATCGCGGGCGCGTACCAGTTGCTGGCCGAGATCGGCGCGCTCGATGCCGACCGGCGACTGACGCCGCTGGGCGAGCGGCTGGCGCGCCTGCCCGTCGACCCGACCATTGGCCGAATGATCCTCCAGGCACAGATCGAGGGCGTCCTCGAACCGGTGCTGATCATCTCGGCCGGCCTGAGCATCCAGGACCCCCGCGAACGCCCCGCCGACCGCCAGGACGCAGCGTCCGCGGCCCATCGCCGCTTTCAACACCCGCGGTCGGATTTCCTGACGCTGGTGCGGATTTGGGAGGCCTGCCACGAGTCGCTTGAATCGCTCAAGACGCAGAGCCAGATGCGCAAGTTCTGCCGCGAGCATTTCTTGTCGTTCCCACGGATGCGCGAGTGGCGCGACATCCACGCCCAACTCCGCGAGACCGTCGCGCACATGGGCGGGCCGCCAGGCCCCGCCGCGCCGGACGATGCGGACGAAACCCTCGAAGATGCGCTGACTCAGGGACCGCACACGCTTGCTTCCAATGAACCGTGTCCCCGCCCCGCGGTGCGGGATGAGTCCGCGCCATCTCGCTCCGTCAAAGGCAGGAATCAGCGCCATCTCACCACGCCGGCTGCGGGGTTCATTGCGCAGTCCGAACAGCAACAGACCGCCGGCCGCGGAGCAGATTCCTGGTACGCCGCCGTGCATCGGTCGATTCTGACCGGCCTGTTCAGCCACGTGGCGGCCAGGAAGGAACGGAACCTGTATCGGCTTGCCGGGAATCGCGAAGCCATGGTTTTCCCCGGGTCAGGTCTGTTCGAAAGGGGGACTGAAAGGCGTGTCGAATCGGGGCACAAGGACGCGCCGAAAGCCCCGCCCCGGTCTCAAACGCAGCCGGCCTGGATCGTCGCCGGCGAAATCGTCGAGACCTCGCGCCGCTTCGTTCGGACGGTGGCGGAAATCGAGCCGCGGTGGATTCTCGATCTGGCGCCGCACCTGATCCGCAAAGCCCATTTGGACCCGCACTGGGACCCCACCGCCGGGCGCGTTGCGGCGCTCGAACGGGTGACGCTCAACGGCCTGGTGGTCTCGGAGCGGATGGTGTCCTACCGGCAAAGCCATCCGGCGGAGGCGACGGAAATCTTCATCCGCGCGGCGCTGATCTCGGAAGGTCTGGCCGATCACTTTCGGAGCGCCACTCGAGTCCAGGACAACGCGGCGCAATCGCTGACTGCGCGGGCCGGGGGCGCTGGTCAGGGCCGCCGCGAGCAAGCCGCGCTCGGGCAATCCCGCGTCGATCCGCCGCCGCCAGACCTCGCGTCGCTGCCATCGGCCTATCAGTTCCTGCGGCACAACCATCAACTGCGGCAGAAGATCGAGCTTTGGCAGAGCCGATTGCAGCACCGGCTGGTGCCCGATCTGGACGAAGCGCTGCACCGGGCATACGCGAAACGGCTGTCGAATGTGGGGTCGGTGGCCGACCTCAACCATCTGCTGCGCGAGCGCCGGGCCGAGGGAACGTCCTGGCTGTGTCTCGATGCGGCGGACCTGCTCGGGAAACACGCCGGCGCATTCGACGGACTCGCGTTTCCGGATGCCGTCGCCATTGGCACCCAGCAGGTCCCTGTCGCCTACGACTATGCGCCAGGCGACGATCGCGACGGCGTGACGGTCCGGTTGCCCTTTACGCTGGCGCAGGTGATCGAGCCGCATTTGCTCGATTGGGCGGTGCCGGGTTTGCGCGAGCCTCAGATTCTCCATCTTCTGCAGGCGTTGCCCAAGGATTTGCGCCGCCCGTTGATGCCGCTCGCGCCCCGGGCGAAGGAAATGGCCCAGGCCATCAAGCCCGACGGAAGCGCGTTTCTCCCGGCCCTGATCCGATTCATCCGGGAGCGCTACGGCGTCGAGGTGCCCAGCACCGCCTGGAGCGTCGAGTTGCTGCCGGCCCACCTGCGTCCGCGCTTCGAGATTCTGGGACGCGATAACCAGCCATTGGCATGCGGACGCGATCTGCGCGCGTTGCAGGTTGAACTCGAATCGCACGACACCACCATCGAGTCCGAGGCGTGGCGGAGCGCCGTGGCGCGCTGGGAGCGTTACGGACTGAAGGACTGGACCTGCGGAGACTTGCCCGACCGCATTCAGGTTGCGGATGTCGCGGGGTTTCCAATCGAGGCCTTCCCCGCCCTGCACGTCGAGGCGGGCGAGGTCTCGCTGCGGCTGTTTCGCACTGCCGCGGCTGCGATTGAGGCGCACGCGGGAGGCGTGCGGCGTCTGCTGGAAATGGGGCTGCAACGGGAACTCGCGTGGCTCGCAAAGGACCTGCGCGGTCTGAACCAATGGCGCCTCCTTTACATCACGATCGGGCCTGTCGATGAACTCGAAGCCACGGCTTTCGCGAACTTGCGACGCCATCTGTTGACTGCGTCCGCCGCCTCGCCCCGGACGGCCGCGGCCTTCGCGGCGCTTCGCGAGTCGACCCGCGCCGCTATTCGCGGCCTGGCGCCTCAACTCTCGGATCGATTGGCCGAGATTCTGCGCCTGCGCCAGGCCATCCTTCTCTGCCGAAAGCCTTATCCGCGAATGCGGGAGGATCTGGACCGCCTCGTGCCTGCGGGCTTTCTCGGGCAAGTCCCGTTCGATCGACTCCCCCACCTTGCGCGCTATCTCAAGGCGATGCTGATTCGCGCCGAGCGCGCGGCGGTGAATCCAGCCAAAGACCGCGAGAAGCTCGATCGTGTGCAGCCCTGGATCGCTGCCCTCGCTGCCATTCGGATTGCGCCCGATGCATCCGACGCCGTGCGCGGCGAGCGCGATGCATTGCGCTGGCTGATCGAGGAATACAAGGTCTCCGTGTTTGCCCAGGAGTTGGGCACCGCCGGAACCGTGTCGCCGCAGACACTCGAACAACGGCTGGCTGCGCTCCGAAACCGGCCTGCTTCGAACACCGTCCGCTCCCGCTAACCCGGATCGATCTTGGCGCGGCAAAGCCGCAACCAAACCTCGGCCCTTCGGATTCGTCCGGGCTACTCGGCGCTCGTGAGCGCGATAGCCTCGGCGACGGTCTTGATTCCCACGGGCTGCTTGTCGCCAAACGGACCGTCCGAACTGCCGGATGGCCACGTGGCGGGATCGGCGTAGCGACCGTCGTCCTTGAACTCCTTCTGCAAGCGGACCAGCTCCGCTTTCAATTCGGCAAACCTGGCCGCGACTTCGGAGCGCTGGGCCTCCACCGGCGAGTGCAGCAGGTTGTGTTGCTCGGCAGGGTCCTTGACCAGATCGAACATCTCGTAGGCGTCCTGTTTCCAGTAGTAGATGAGCTTGTGCGTGGCTGTGCGGACGCCGAGATGAGCGGCCGTGTTGTGATGGCCGGGGTCGTGGTAGTAGCGGTAGTAGACACTCGACCGCCAGTCGGACGGCGCCGCGCCGCGCAGCAGCGGAACTAGGGATCGGCCCTGCATGGACTCGGGAACGGGCAGGCCTGCCAGGTCGAGAAACGTCGGCGCAAGGTCAATGTTGGCGACCAACTGCGAGGGGGTGTGGCCGGCCTGAAGTCCGGGGCCGCGCGCCAGTAACGGGACGCGCAGGCCGGGCTCGTACATGAAGCGCTTGTCGTAGAGCCCCAGATCGCCAAGATACCACCCGTTGTCCGCCGAGTAGATGACAACGGTGTTCGCAGCCAGGCCGACCTGGTCCAGGTAGTCCAGGATTCTCCCGACGCCGTCGTCCACGCCCTGCACGCACGCCAGATAATCCTGCATGTAGCGCTGGTACTTCCAGCGGACAAGGTCCTTGCCGGTCAGCGTCTTGCCGTCCACCGACAGTTCCATCGGCACCTCCTGCAGCCATTGGTTGCGGGCGGGGCCTTTGAGATCGGACGGCGGCTCGAGCTTGAGATCGCGGCGGGTCAGGTCCCGGGCGATTGTCTGACGGTTCCGGGGAAGCGCCGCGGGGCGCGTGGCGTAGTCGTCCCAGAGCGTGTCGGGCTCCGGTATGACCTTGTTCTGAAAAAGCGCCTTGTTCCGTTCATCGGGCTCCCACGCCCGGTGCGGGGCCTTCTGATGCAGCATCAGAAAGAACGGTTTGTCCTGCGGACGCGTCTTCAACCACTCGATGCCCAGGTCCGTGGTGATGTCCGTGCAATGACCCTGAATAGTGAGCTGGCGTCCGGACACCAGGAACGCCGGATTCCAATACGCCCCTTGGCCGGGCAGGACAATCCAACGATCGAAGCCGGTCGGATCGGAGCCCAGATGCCACTTGCCGATCATCCCGGTGTGGTAGCCGCCGGCTTGCAGCCGCTTGGCGACATGATCGCGCGCGCCGTCGAACCGGTTGAACACCGGCACGCCGTTCACATGCGAGTATTGCCCCGTGAGCAGCGTCGCGCGACTCGGTGTGCAGATCGAGTTGACGACAAAGGAATTGAGGAAGCGCACGCCGTCCCTGGCAAGCCGATCGATGTGCGGCGTCTGATTGACCTTCGATCCGTACGCCGAGATCGCATGCTCGGCATGGTCATCCGAAAAGATGAAAAGAATGTTCGGCCGAACGGAGTCCGCGGCTCGCAGCGGAACAATCGCCAGAAGCATCAGGCCGCCGAGGAGACAGAGCTTGCTTTTCATGGTCGTCAATGTGGAATGCATGAATCCTGTCGCGCAGTCCCGCCGCGCGCGCCCGCCTCGGCCTTCAGGAGGAACAGGTCCGCGCGATCCACCGCCTCTCTGACCTCGAGCCCAACTGGCCGCAGCAGGGCAGGCCAGCGCGCCGCCGGCGGGAGGTGGTCGTGGCCGACCGCTCCGCCCAGGCTTTGGTGGAAGGCGTTGAGCTGGCGGCTGCCGGAGAGGTGCAGCACGAGAAGCTGGCCGCCGGGCTTGAGATGCCGGGCCATCCGCCGCAGCGCCGCCGCCTGGTCCCGGAAATGGGGAAACGCATGGAAACACAACACCCGGTCGAAAGACCCCTCGAACGGTTCCTCACCGCAGATGTCCAGAAGCACAAACTTGGCGTCCACGCCGCGCGCTCGCGCCTGCGCCAGCATCGCCTCCGAGAAATCGACCGCCACAACCCGGCCCGGCCTCACCGTGTCGGCCAGCCAGCCGGTGATCTGTCCCGTGCCGCAACCCACCTCGAGGAGATCGAGGCCCGCCTTCAACCCCAGACGCCCATCGAGTTCCCGAAGCCGGCGCATCGTCGCGTCCGGATCGGGGCCTGTCCGGTCCCAGGTCGGGGCCTGGCGGTCGAAGTAGGCGATGCGCGGGTCGCGGGCCGGCGTGGATCCGTGGGCGCGGTTCATACTATTCTTTTTGGGTTGCGTAACACGGCATTCCTGGTAACATGCTTCGCATCGACAGTAATACTGGCGCGCGCGGCCAGTCAAGCCTCCCCTGCGCGCGCGCCGCGGGGCAGCGGGGGCTTAGGGACAACGAGAATGAAATCGAAAATGGTCATGTCATTTGAATCCGCCGCGCGCCAGATTGCAATGGCAATCGCTTTCTGCGCGGTCGCGGCGCCGGCTCTGGCGCAGACTGAGACGCACGCCGCCCTCCAGGCGGTCAACAGCGTGGGGGCAAGCACGTGGAACGGGTCATTCCCGTTCACGCTGCGGGGAGTGCTGCTGTGCAATCCGGACGAGATGCTCGATGCCACGCCGCAATTCCTGCCGTGGGCCAACGGGGCCAACCAGTATCGGATGGGTGGCGAATGGCAGGTGGCTTTCCAGGCCGTGGACCCGGGCGACCGGGGCGGGACGATGTGCTGGATGGGGCAGAACTACGGCAACCAGCCCTGGATTCACGAGAGCGATCTGAGCTACGACAACGAGGCCTGGGTGCGGGAGGTCCTGCGGCTCAGTTTCGATCCCTCGAGCCTGCGCCAGTACC
The DNA here is from genome assembly GCA_002071485.1 of Verrucomicrobia bacterium ADurb.Bin006. Taxonomy (GTDB): domain Bacteria; phylum Verrucomicrobiota; class Verrucomicrobiia; order Limisphaerales; family J093; genus MWFF01. The sequence goes on from MWFF01000123.1 coordinate 11,841, forward strand.
GCGCCGGCGACCTGATCGAGGTAACGGCCCGCCAGGCGCTGTTTTACGGCGGTAAACGCAACATCAACGAAGGACACGATATCGACCCCGCCTTTGATTTCAACATCCGGCTCGTGACGCCCAACTACGGCCTTCCAGCGCCCGAAGTGATCACCCTCGCCGATGTCATGCTGCCGGGCGGCAGCGCGGACGATCCTGCATCGTGGCCGGCCATTTTTGACCCGACTCGCGCCACGGGGGGCGAGCATTATCAAGGCATGCGGGTGCGCCTGAACAACCTCACGCTCGTGACGACAAACGGATGGAACCCCACGAACAGTTGGGCGATGCGGCGCTGCACTGTCACCGACAACGAAGGACGGTTCTTCTGGCTGCGCCATCCGCGCTTCAGCCTTGGCGCGGCCCCGGCCGGCCGGTTCGATGCCGTCGGCATCTTCAACCAGGAATCCGGTTCCGGCAGCCAGGGCACCAATGGGTACGAGCTGTTCGTGCAGCAGGTAATCCCGCAAGAGCCGCCGGTGCTCGGCATCGCCAACACCGTCGCCCTCTCATGGCCCGTCAGCGGCGCGGCCTATCAGCTCGAATCTCGCGCTGACGTGAATTCGACCGAGTGGTCGGCGGTGACGAACAGGCCGGCGGAGATCGAGGGCCGGAACACGGTTCTTGTGCCGCCCGCCCCCGATCCGCACCAGGTGTACCGGCTGAGGAAGACGAACTGACGCCTCTCATGCGCGCGGCGAACCAACGATCCGCGGGATTCACACTGGTCGAATTGCTGGTGGTGATGGCCGTCATTGCCAGCCTCGCCGGCCTGCTGTTGCCCGCGCTGGCGCGCGCCAAGGAGAAGGCCAAGGTCATCAAAGTCCACGCTGAACTCTACGGCGTCGGCCTCGCGCTCGAGATGTACTCTGACGACCACGGCGGCCAGTTGCCGCCCGTGCGCGTCGACTGCAACAGTGATCTGTCCGCCCACTGGTGCCAGTTTCCGGTCGAACTGGCCCAGGAAGGATACCTCGCCCGCGGCAGCAAGCCCGGCCTGGCCGCCAACATGCAGGATGCGTTCAATCCCGGCCACACCTACAAGTACGCCACCCCCGGCCCGCAACTGCTCAACGGCTCCGCCGGCGGCAATTACAGGCTCTGGGTTCCCGACGATTTTCCCAACTGCGCCAGCGCGTCCGGCAAGTACTACTCGAACCGGATCGACTCCCCCGTGCGGTGGGTCCTCTGGAGCCTGGGACCGCGTCCGGACAGTGACAGGACCCAGGACAGCCACGCGCCGATCACCAGCCGCAGTTGGTACCGGCGCGCGGGGGAAGGCGGCGTCATCGCCCGCATCGCCACGCGCGAGACGATGCAGTTCAAGACGCCATGATCCGGCCGCTGCTTCGAATGTGCGCGACAGCCGCGCTGGGACTGCTGATCCTGCCGAGCTGCCGCCGGGCCGCGCCGCCGGCGGATGTTCCGCGCATCGCCACGACGACCTCCTACCTAGAAGCCGCCGCGTCCGACCTGCTGGGTGACACCTTGAGCATCGTCCGACTCGCCGAACCCGGCACCTGCCCGGGGCACTTCGACATGCGCCCCAGCCAGATCGCCGCCCTGCGCCAGTGCCGCGCCTTGTTCCGATTCGACTTTCAGAAAGGCCTCGATGCGAAGTTTCATGGGGCGGACGACCCTTTGCGTGTCACCTCGGTGAGCCTTCCGCGCGGGATGGGGCGGCCGGACAGCTACCTTTTGGCCTGTCGCCAGATGGCCGATGCGCTGAGCGCGCTCGAACTGGTCTCCCGAACCGAGGCCGAGACACGCCTGCGGGAAATCGCGGACCGGCTCGACGCCTTGTCCCGCGATGCCACAAACCGCGTGAGGGGCGCCGGATTGAGAGGCGTGGCTGTGATCGCCAGCGTGCGGCAGCGCGACTTCTGTGAATGGCTCGGCCTCGATGTCGTGGCCACCTTCAGTGCCGCCGACGCCGCCGGCATCGGTGAAATCGAGCAGGCCATCGCGGCGGGCAAGCTGGCCTCCGTCAAGCTGGTCATCGCCAACCTCCCCGAGGGCCGGAGGACGGCCGATGCCTTGGCGGAGCGGCTCGAAGCGGGCGTGATCGTGTTCGAGAACTTCCCCCTGGTGCGCAACGGACGCGTCTCGTTCGACGCCATGCTCGAAGCGAATGTCGACGCCCTGGCGCGCGCGGCGCTTCCATGACGCGCGCAGCCGTCGAAGTCCGCAGCCTCGTCGTCCGTGCCGGACATCGCTGGATGCTCGATATCGAGCATCTGCGGGTCGATCTGGGCAGCGTGGTCGCGCTCATGGGGCCGAACGGTGCGGGCAAAACCACGTTGCTCCGGGCCTGTCTCGGCCTGGCGCGTCCCGCGCGCGGCAGCTGCACGGTGCTCGGAGTGGACGTGGGCGGGCTGCATGGCCCCGGTCTGGCCAGTCTGCGCCGCCGGATCGGCTACGTGCCGCAGTTGCTTCCGGTGCGCAGCGAGTTGCCGTTGACGGTGCGCGAAGTGGCCGCCATCGGCCGCACCGCGCACGCCGGCCTGTTCCATGCGCTGACCGGGGAGGATTGGCGGGTTGTGAATGGATGGCTTGAGCGCCTCGAGTTGACGGCGCTGGCCGACCGCGCCTTCAGCCAGGTGTCGGGCGGCGAGCAGCGCAAGGCGATTATTGCGCGGGCCATGGCGCAGGACCCGGAGTTGCTCCTGCTCGATGAACCCACGGCCAACCTGGATTTGGGCTGGCGCGAGCGCATTGTCGATACGGTGCAGTCTCTCCACACCCAAACGCGCATCAGCGTCCTCCTCGTCTGCCACGAGTTGGAAGTTCTGCCGCCGGCCTGTCGCAAGGTCATCCTGCTCGAAGGCGGGCGAGTTTCGGCGTCCGGCTCGCCCGAAACGGTGTTCACCACCGCGCGCGTGTCGCAACTCTACGGCGCGGGCCTGCGCGCGGTGCATGAGGGCGGACGCCACGCCGTGGTGCCGGGAGGATCGGCCCATGATTGACCTCGTGTTCTGGGCTCCCGTGATGACCGGAGGCGCCCTGGCCGGCGCCTCGAGCGGCGTGCTCGGCACCTTCATCGTCGGCATGCGGATTCCCTTCCTGGGCGTCTGCGTAGCCCACGCCGCCCTTGCCGGCGCTGTCTTCGGCGGCCTGGCCGGCCTCGAAGGACAGCAACTCCTCCTGCCCGCGCTTGCCGGCGCGGTGCTGACCGCCCTGGCGCTGGGACTGCTCAACCCCCAACGCGCCCATCTGGACGACAACACGGTCTTGAGCTTTCTCTTCTCGGCCACGATGGGACTGGCCTTTCTCGGCATCGGGCTCTACGCCATCATGGGCAGGAGCGACAACGATGTGCGCAGCCTCCTCTGGGGCAGCCTCAACTTCTGCCGGTGGAGGGACGTCCGCCTGATGCTGGCCGCCTCGACCGCCCTGGCCATCTACGTCGTCCTCTTCTTCAAAGAACTGCGTGCCATCCTATTCTCCCGCGCCGACGCCGAAGCGTCAGGCATCCGCGCCACAGCCGTCTGGACGGGCTTCCTCATCCTGACAGCCGCAACGCTGACGGTGAACTTCCAGACAGTGGGCGGCCTGATGATCTACAGCCTGATCTGCAACCCGGCCGCGGCGGCATTCCAGTTGACGCGCGGCTGCGGGCCGGTGCTTGCGCTCGCGGCGGTGTTCGGCGCGGCCAGCGGCCTGGGCGGTTTTTTGATCGCGGCAGGCACCGACCTGCCCAGCGGCGCGGTGATCGTGCTGGTGTCCTCGGCCCTGCTCGGGGTCGCCGCGATGATCGGCCACCGAGGGCGGCGCTAACCCGCACATTTCACACCCTGTCGGTGCGCATGGCGGTCAGACTTCGCAAGAGGACCGCCATGCGGGTTAGGAGTCCCCGCGAAGCGTGTGAAATCACCGCCGGTTGACGCGCCATTTGACGCCCACCTGGCATCTGGTAAGGTCCCCCGCCATGAGAGCCAAAGGCACCAAGGGCGTGGCCCGCTTCAGCATTTCACTGCCGGGCGAGTTGGCCGAGCAGTTGGACCGCATGACCCGCGAGAAGGGTTACGACAACCGATCGTTGGCCATCGGGGACATGATTCGCGCGCACCTGGTCGAGCATCGACAGCGACTCGGCGACGAGGAAATCGCCGGCACCATCACCCTCCTCTACGATCATCACCAGCGACACGTCCAGACCGCGCTCACCGACATTCAGCACGACCATCACACGGTCATCATCGCCACCCTGCACGTCCACCTGGACCACCACAACTGCATGGAAGTGCTCGCCGTCCGAGGCAAGGCGGCCCCGATCAAGCGGATTGCCGACGAACTGATCGCCGCCAAGGGCGTGAAGCACGGCAAGCTGACCGTCACCAGCACCGGCAAAGACCTGCCGGGTTAGCGGGCCAGTTCGCTGAAGCTGTCGGTCTGGCGCTGCCAAATCTCTTCGAGTTCCCGCACCTTGTCCGGCCTCTGCGCAGCCAGGTCGTGCTGCTCCGCGCGGTCGGTCGTCAGATCGTAGAGTTCCCAACGCTCGCCCGCGGACGCAACCAGCTTCCAGTCGCCCGCACGCACGGCCCGGTTGCCCTCGTGCAGCCACCAAAGACTCGCGCGCGGAATCCGGACATCCTCGACAAACGCCGGCGCCAGGCTCATGCCCGGCGCTTCGGGAATCGGCTGGCCGGCCCATGCCCGCGGTTTCTCGACGCCCGCAACCGACAGCACGGTGGGGACGATGTCGATCACATGCGCCGGGGTGTGGCGCAAGGCGTTGCGGGCGGTAATGCCCTTGGGCCAGTGGGCGATGAGCGGGGTGCTGATGCCCCCCTCGTGCACCCATGTCTTGTGGCGGCGGTACGGCGTGTTGCACGCGCTCGAAAAACCGGGGCCGAGGCAAAGGTAGGTGGCCGCGCAGCCCGGGGCGGCCTGGGGATCATGACCGCCATCACGGACCATGATCTCCGCGCTGGCCCCATTGTCGGACGCAAAGAGGATCAGCGTGTTGTCATAGGCCCCCATCGCCTTGAGTTGTCCAATGATCCGCCCGATCTCTCGATCCATACGATCCACCATCGCGGCGTGGATGGCCATCTTCGTGGCCTGGAAGCGCCGCTGTTTGCCGGTCAACTCGCTCCAGGGCAGGGGACGATTCACCTCGCCGGCCCCCAGTTTCTCGAGAGCCTCGGGAAAATGGTAAGGGGGGCCGACGGCAGGTTCCAGGGGCGACAGGGTGGTCCGGACCAGGCCCATTTCCCTCTGGCGCGCAAACCGGTCGGCACGCATGGCCTCCCAGCCCGCGAGGTAGCGGTCGCGGTACTTCGCGATATCCTCCGGCAGTGCGTGCAGCGGAAAGTGGGGCGCGATAAAGGCAATATAGCTGAAAAAGGGCTTGCCGGCGTGACTCGTCGCGTGGTCCTTCAGGCAGTTGATGGCGTGATCGGCCGTGGCGATGGTCGCGTAGTAGCCCTGTTCATTCGCCGGCGACTTCAGGGGCGCGTCGTCGATCCGGTTGCCGGCCGCGGTGAAGTAGTTTCCCTGGTTCCGCATGTCGAGCGAACGGTCGAAGCCGCCCGCGAGCACCCCGCCGTCCACGTGCCACTTGCCGCTGTGATAACTCCGATAGCCCGCGGGTTTGAGGAAGTCCGGCAGCAGCCGCGCCCAGTGCGGACGCACCCCTCCAGCGCCGCCCCCGAGACCGGGGAGCGCATCGCGCCTGATCTGCTGGGCGTAGTAGCCGGTGAGCAGCGCCCCGCGCGTCGGCCAGCAACGGGCCGTGTTGTAGAACTGGGTGAACCGCAGCCCCTGCTTCGCCAGCGTGTCCAGATGCGGCGTCTGAATCTCGCTTCCGTAGCAGCCGAGATCGGAGAACCCCAGATCATCGGCGAGGATGATCACGACGTTGGGTGGCGCGCCCAAGCACTGGGTGCTGAACGCAGCCATTGAAAGAAAGACCAACACGCGGGCGAACAACGCGCTGGCGTTTTTCATAATGCAGCACCTTGGACGATTCATCGCTTGCGGGCAAGAACCTCGTCGTGGACGGCGATAACCACCGGCATTTGAAGCGACGGCGCTGGACGGAGTCGGAGTTGGGACGACGCGCGAAAGGGGATGCGGGAAAGCTGGCGATCGCCGTGCGGTTGCAGGCGGAGACGGTGATGGCGGTCGCAAGATCTGGTAACTGCCAAACTCGCTGACGGTGAACACGATGTGCCGCCCGTCGGGGAACGGGCGGGGCTGCTGGGCGCTGAAGCGGCGTTCCCCATCGGAAATGAGGGTTTCGGGATTGCCCCAGCGATTCCGGTCCGGGTCGTAGGGGATTGGGACACTGTCGTAGCGAATGGTGCGCACCTCGGCCAAGGGCAGGTCTGGACCGCTGCAATAGTAGAGAGAGAGTCCTTCAGGCGCCCAGCATGGGCAATTCTCGTCACGGTCAGGCGCGGCGATAGCGGGAGGCTTTTCGATCGTGCGGTCTCGCGCATGAAGAATGGCGAGGTCCGAGCATTCAGAGTGACGAGGTCTCTTCGCTGCTTGCCATGCGGTGCTGAGCAGCGCGATCGCGAGGGGGCAGCGGATCAAGCCTGATTGAGGCGATCCGCGATTCACGTCACAACTGCTGCATCGCCTGGTCGAGAGCGGTGTAGAGGGCCTGCATGCTCGATTCGGTTTCGTCGCCCATGTTCGAGATGCGGAAGGTGGTTCCCTTGATCTTGCCGTAACCGCCATCGATGAGGAAACCCTGATCTTTGACCAGCTTTTGCAGCTTGGGCACGTCGACGGTCCTGGATCCGGGCTTGGCCCCGTTGTTGACGCACGTGAGCGTCATTGATTCGAAGCCCTTGTCCGGAAACAGGTTGAATCCGTGTCGGGCCGCCCAATCGCGGGTCATCCCGGCCAGTTTGGCGTGCCGGGCAAACCGGGCATCGAGTCCTTCGGCGAAAATGTCCTCGAGCTTCGAGGCGAGGGCATGGACGTGGCCGATGCTCGGGGTGCTGGGGGTCATGCTCTGCGCGGCGTTCTTCTGGAACTCAACCAGATCGAAGTAGTAGCCGCGATCCTTTGCCGCGGCGGCTTTGGCGAGCGCTCCAGCCGAGCAGGTGAACACGGTCAGTCCCGGCGGGAGGGCAAAGGCCTTCTGCGATCCGGCGAGCAACACATCGATGCCCAAGGCGTCGAACTCGATCTTGACTGCGCTCATCGAACTGACGGAGTCGATGATGAACATCACGTCAGGATACTTGGCCTTGAGCGCCGCCACTTCGGCCAGCGGGCTCATGACGCCAGTCGACGTCTCGTTGTGAATGAACGTGAGCGCATCGAACGCTCCGGTCGCCAGTTTGCGGTCGACGTCCTCGGTGCGGATGGGCGAGCCCCAGGGGACCTGCAGGGCCTCGGCCTCCTTGCCGCAGCGTTTCGAGACGTCGTTCCACTTGTCGGAAAAGGCGCCGCACATGCAATTGAGCACCTTCTTGTGCACCAGGTTGCGAACAGCTCCCTCCATCACCCCCCACGCGGAGGACGTGCTCAGGAAGACAGGCTGCCGCGTGTAGAGCAATTCCTGGAGCCGCGGCTGGATGCTCGCGTACAGGTCTTTGAAGCCTTGGCTGCGATGTCCGATCATGGGCGAACAGAACGCGCGGAAGGTCTTCTCGCTGACTTCAACCGGTCCCGGTATGTGCAATTTGAGGTGCGCCATAAAAAGAATGGCCGCGAAATTTTCACAGCCGATGGCCGATGGCAAGCCGAGTTTTGGAGCAGTCGGCGACCGCTCTTCCATAAACCGTAATCGCGGACGTGAGACAGACACGGGTGTTTCGAGTGCATTGCCCCCCTGCACGGCGCGCTTGTCATGGACATGCCTGCCAGTCTGTCCTGCGTCCACACGCACACAAACTCAGGGCTCTCGGGATTCCGCGGCAGGGCTGGAACTCCGGCCTCGATCCGGTGGAAGCCGGGCGACCCTTCTCGAGCGATCGACTATCGATTATGGGCACAAAGCCAACTCAACACAGTCCGGGACTCCTCTGGCTGGGGGGGCTGCCGTCGCCATGCTGGTCGCCGCCACGCCGTCCAGCCTCGCGTCGATTCGGGCGCCTTACACGCCTGACGCGAACACCAAACTGCTGTTGCACCTCGATGACGCCACCGAGAGCGGCATCGCCGCCAACGCAGTGGCCGGGGCGCCGTCGTTCATCGCGACGGCCAACCCGTCGGCTGCGACGTCGCGCCAGCCGATCCCGGGGATATTGGGAGCGCCTGGGGCGTCGGGGGGTGTGGGCTAATTGGGCAGAAAGCAGTTCCCGCCTCGAGAACACCGAGAAAGGGGCTTGACTGGCGGAGGCGGTCGGCCTTGGGAGTGCGGCTTTCGAGGAAATCGGCAAGTTGGGGCGCCTGACAATTCGGCTCGCCAACCCGGCGCAGGCCCCTATCATCCCCCTTCTCATGACCTTTGCGGAGAAAGTCAGATTGGCCGGTGTGGTGGGCGCCGGAGGCGGCGGTTTCCCGACGCATATCAAGATGTCGGGCAAGGCCGATACGGTCATCGCCAACGGCGCCGAGTGTGAGCCGCTGCTGCACAAGGACGCCGCGATCATGGCACACCATGCCGCGGACGTGGTTCGCGGAGTCGAACTGGCGATGGAAGCGGTCGGGGCCAAGGACGGCGTCGTGGCCGTGAAAGCCAAGAAGCGACGGGCCGTCGAGGCCGTGCAACAGGCCTGCAAAGGCAGCCGCGTCCGCCTCCAGCTCCTCGGCGACTATTACCCCGCAGGCGATGAGTACGATCTGGTCCACACGGTGACCGGGCGCCTCATCCCGCCGACCGGCATTCCGCTTCAGGTGGGCGTCGTGGTGTGCAACGTCGAGACTTTTGTCAACCTGGTGCGAGCCGACGCCGGGCAGCCAGTGACGCAGAAGACCCTCACTCTGGCCGGGGCGCTGCGCGAGCCCGTGACGATCACCGTGCCCCTGGGCACGACCTATCGGGAGGCCGTCGCCGCTGCCGGCGGGTTCACCACCGACGAACCGGTGCTCTGTCTGGGTGGACTGATGATGGGCGAGACCACCGTCGACCTCGATACCCCGATCACCAAGACCGCCACCGGCGTGGTCGTCCTCCCCCGCAGCCATCACATCATCCGACGCAAGCTCACACCCCCCAAAGCCCAAAACCAGATCGGCAAATCCGCCTGCGACCAATGCCGCTACTGCACCGAGTATTGCCCCCGCTTCCTGCTCGGTTACGCCGTCGAACCGCATCAGGTCATGCGCACCCTCGCCTTCACCGCCACGGGCGCCGAGTACTGGAACCAATGGGCCGCTCTCTGCTGCTCGTGTGGACTCTGCACCCTCTACGCGTGCCCGGAAGAGCTGTTCCCGAAGGAGGCCTGCGACAACGCCAAGGCCGAAATGCGCAAGACCGACATCAAGTGGACCGGCAAGACCGATGTCGAGCCGCACCCGATGCAGGAGGGGCGCCGCGTGCCGATCACGACCCTGATGAAGAGACTGCACGTCCTCGAGTACGATCATCCGGCCGAGTGGCGCGAGGTCGCCCTGAAGCCGCGGCAGGCCGTCCTGCCCCTCAAACAGGGCGCCGGCGTGGCCAACGTTCCCCTGGTCAAGACGGGCGACCGCGTCGCCGCCGGCCAGCCGCTGGGCGAGATTCCCCCCAAGTCACTCGGGGCTATCATTCACGCCCCTTTTGCCGGTCGCGTCGTGTCCGTCACCGACCGCATCATTTTGGAGAGAGCATCATGAAGGAGAAATCCATCGGTTTGATCGAGTTGTCGAGTGTCGCCGCCGGATTCGAGGTGGCGGATACCATGTTGAAGGCCGGCAACGTCCGGCTCCTGTTGGCCCGCTCGATCTGCTCGGGCAAGTACATGGTGCTGATCGGCGGCGACTCCGCAGCCGTCGAGGCCGCCGTCGAGGCGGGCGCCGTCGCCGCCAACGGATGTCTGATCGACTCGTTCACCATCGCCAACGTCCATCCCGAGGTGATCACTGCCCTGGGTCGGACAACCTCGGCCGAACCCGACGGCGCCCTGGGCATTCTCGAATCGTTCAACGTCGCCACCCTGCTCCAGGCGGCCGATGCCGCCGCGAAAGCCGCGGCCGTCACGCTCCTCGAAATCCGTCTCGCCATGGCACTGGGCGGCAAAGCCTTCTGCACCATGACCGGCGATGTCGGATCCGTCCAATCGGCCGTCGCCGCAGGGCGGCGTCTGATCGCGGACGCCGGAGTGCTGGTCAACGCCGTGGTCATCTCGCGTCCCCACCCCGACGTCTACCGGGAAGTGATCTGATTCTGCTGAAGCCCTGAAAGCGAGCGGCAAAGCGCGGGCAAACCGAGTGCCCAGGCCCGAATGGCGCTTGGATAAGGCGCTTGCTTTCCGGGTTGGTTTTTGCGGTAGCGGCTACGATGGGGGATTTCTTTGAACTGACGCCGCGGTTTGCTCAGGAGCGGATAGGGCTTGGGGCGACGCTTGACCGCGCTCGGTTCGCAGCGCCCCGGCCGTTCGGGGACCGTATCCTCGGCGATCACCGTCTGAGGACAGTCATGGAATACAGTCGAAGCATCATCGACATCATCAGGGAGCGGACATCGCGCCGGAGCTACGCGCCGCGAGCGGTCGAGGCGGAGAAACGCGAGGCGATCGAGCGCATGTTTTCCGTGGTTCAAGGTCCTTTTGGCGGGAGGGCGCGTTTTGCGATTCTCGACACCTCGGGTTGGGGAGAGGGAAAGATTAATGCCCTCGGGACATACGGGACGATCCAGGGCGCGACGCTTTTCATTGTGGGGATGATCGAGCGGGGCGAGCACGACATGGAAGACTTCGGGTGCCGGTTCGAGAAGATCATTCTGCGGGCCACGGATCTGGGTCTGGGGACATGCTGGATTGGCGGGATTTTCAATCGCACCCGGTTCGCGTCGAGAGCGGGCGTACGCGATAACGAAGTCCTGCCGGCTATTTCACCCCTTGGCTACGCGACGGAAAGGCGGAGCGTTGCGGACTCGGTGGTCCGGTGGTCGGCCGGATCGAGGAGCCGGCGCCCGTGGGCCGATCTCTTCTTCGAGCGCGACTTCGATCGGGCGCTCGAAGCGGGTGCAGCGGGGCGCTACGCGGAGCCACTCGAGATGCTGAGGCTGGGGCCTTCGGCATCCAACCGGCAACCCTGGCGTGTCGTCAAGGAGCAGGGGCGGGACATCTTTCATCTCTTTCTGCGCCGATCGAGAGGATACGACAAGCTGATCAAGGCGGTGGACTTGCAGCGTCTGGACATGGGGATTGCGATGAGTCATTTCGAGCTGGCTGCGAGCGAGCTGGGGCTCGAAGGAGGATGGCGGGCGAGTCCGCCCCGTTTGGCTTTCGTTCCCGAGAGAACCGAGTATGTCCAGAGTTGGATTGGGGGTTGATCCGGAGCCGTTGCCTTGCCTTGTGCGCTGACGGGGTGTGAAATATGCGGGTTGAGCCGGCTGCACGCCGGCGCTCCGATCTCCGGCCTTGGCAACCGGTTCAAAAAGAACGAGGCATCCGCGGGCGCGAATGCCTCGATGCATAGCGGGGAATGAGGCTCAGTTACGCCGGATGCGATAGAACTGCTGGGTGCCATCGAGCGCGCGCACGGCCTTGAAGCTGCCGCCACTGCCCGTGATTGTGGCGGTTACGTCGACGTAAGCGCCATTGACCGTTGCGGCGGACTGGAGCGTGAAGGCCGATGGGGTGTCGGAGCTGTCAGCGGCGAAGTCGATATCGACATTGCCGCCGGCGAGCCGGATGCCGGTGATATCCGGAGGTGTTGACGGGGCGGCCAGTCGGATAACGCGGAGGTTGTCATAAACGACGCAGGAGTTGCCGGCCATGATCGAGTCGTAGGCGTCGCAGTACCCGAGCATGATGTTGCCGCTGGTGAACGGCGTGGTGTTGGTGTAGCTGAGGATCGGCGTGCGATTCAAGGTCAGGGTGACCACATTATCGACCTGACTGATCTCGACATCCACCCAGCAGGGGGTTTCCGACAATTCACTGTTGCCGGGCGCCCCTGGCAGGCCGCCGCCGAAGGGCGGGTTCTTGAAGATGCCGGTCAAGGTGGACGCGTTGACGCCGGGCGTCAGAGGTGTCGGGTTGCTCCCGGCCGTCGTGGGCGCACTGTAGATGACATAATCGCCCAACGCCGCGCCGTCCGCCTCGACGCCGAAGAAGAGGCCGTCGAAGGTCGGGCTATTCGGCACGCCGCCGGCCGAATTGCGGAACCAATTGGCTTTGGTGCCGGAGTGATTGATGCCGAAGAGGGCGTACTCGGTGGTCGAGGCGGCGTTGCCGACCATGAGGTACATGTCGAACCGAACGGCGTAGTTGCCGGTGAAGGTCTGGCCTTTCGGGTAGATGTTGACGCCGGCGGCGCCGAGGGCGGTCGGGTCATCCTTGTTGACCGTGAGGTAGAGGCCGAGCGTGTCGGACGTCGAGTGCGGGGCCATCGGAATGCTCGGAATGAGCCCGCCGAATTCGTAGTCGTAGCTGAACGTCGTCCAGCCGCTGTAATAACCAATGCGATAATCGGGCACATGGTTGGCCGAGCCGAACTGAACGGTCCAGTTTTCCGGAGCGTCCGTGTTGAAGTCCTCCGACCAGAGCACATCCTCGGGCGGCAACTCGTCATCGAGGATGGTGACCGTGGCGCTGGGACTGGTCGTGCCGACGGCGTATCCGTCGCCGTTGACGACCGTAGCGACGATGGTCTGATCGCCGTTGAGCAGGGCGTCGTCGACCGGAGTGATGTCGAAGTTCTGAGTGACCACGCCCGGGGCCACGGTCACGCCTCTCGGGGCGTTGTAGCGTGCGCCGCCGGCCGTGCCCGAGTACGTAAGGTTGGCGACGAAGCTGGGAGCACTGACGTCGCCCCGGCGCACGACGCGCAGCCGGGCGTAATCGCCGGCCAGACGTTCGTACATCGAAGGATAGACGACTTCGAGGTCGACGGTCGGAGTCTCGTTGTCGCTGATGGTGACTGTGGCCGAGGTGGGCGGGACGACGGAGTAATCCTCGCTGGCCGCCAGCGTCAGGGTCGCGGTCTCGGCCAATTCGGCTTCGTCATCGTCGATGGGGGACAGGAGCACTTCGACGGAGGCGGCGCCTGCCGGTATGGTGATCGAGCCGGGGAGGGTAGCGTAATCCGTGCCATTGACGGCCGTGCCGCCCATGGTGTAGCTGACGGTCAGTGCTTTCGACACATCGCCGGTGCGAGTGACAGTGAACGCCACAGCCTTCGGTCCGGCTTCCCGGGCGTCGGTATCGGCGGCGGTCACGCTGACATCGCTGGCGGGCTTGAAGATGGTGAATGCGCTCTTCGAGCCGTCGAAGCTTGTGGTGGCCACTGTATAGCCGCCCGGCGACCAGAACCGCGCATACTCGACGGAGCGGTCCACGGTCACCAAGTTGCCGGCAGCGTCGAAGGCCAGCTCGCAAATCCGCCTTCCTGCGTTGAAACTCTCGACGAATTGGCCCGTGGCCATGTCGAAGAAGAAGACCTCGCCGGTGTTGTAGTGTCCGTAGGCCACGCGCCCTGTCAGTTCGTCGATGTCGATCCCGTAGGCGTCCGTGTATCGGTCGGACGCCTCCCAGATCACGTCATCGTCCAGCGGCACCTCGCCCGACCCGTCGAACTTGGTGATAACGGGCGCCTGACCGGCCGTGGCGCGGTATTGATTGACATAGAAATCGCCGTTGCTGTCGCGGGCGATGTCGAAGGGGTAGTAGGCGGTGTAGTACGCAGGGGTCAGGATTGGCGTGCCCGTGTCATACGTCATAGCCATGGCCTCGGCGCCGAGGTCGTAGCGGATGACCCCCCTGCCGACCGTATCGTAGTAGTTGCCGTTCAGCAGGTAGATTCTGCGGTCGCCTCCGGCCTGCGTACCTTCCACGCAGATACTATGCACGTATTGGTCGACACCGCGATTGGTCTCGTCGATCAGTTGCGTGGCCACGCTCAGGTCGTCGTTGAACTCGAAGGCCAAATCCCTCGATAGATCCGCCACATACAGGTGACCGTCCGGGCCGATCGTGCTCTTGAACAGGGGCGTGCCGCTCAATGAACTCCAGTCCACGCCGCCGGCGGCCCAGCCGGCGTCGGACCCATCGGCGTTGAGCATGTAGATGCCGCTCTTGGTGGTGCGGTAGCCGGCGGCGACCGCTCCGCCCTGGGCCTCCGAAATAAAGACCTTGCCGAAGTTGGGGCTCGAGGGGTGCTTGTTGATCGACACCCCAAGCGGCACGTAGAAACTGGTGTTTGCGCCGTCGGGGACGTATTGCTTCCAGCCGGGGGCGTCATTGCCGGTGACAATGATCTGGAACGTGGTGAAGCCGGCCATGCTGAAGCTGTGCAACCCGGCTTCGGTGCCCGGAGAGACCGGGTTGGCTCCGTCGCGCAGCACTTCGACGCTTGCCGCGGCGTGGTTGAGAATGAAGGTGACCGTGTCGCCCGTCCGCTTCACGCCGGACGCGTAAGGGATGGCCAGGGCGGTCGAGGCCGCGAACGCAAGGCCCAGCGCCAGCGCCAGGGCTGGTGTGAGGAGGGTGTTCATGCAGGCATGGGTTTGGATGGAACTCATATCGGTTCGTCTCGATTTCGATTGCAGGTTCAACTCAATTCGACCCGCACGTTTCGCTTCACTGACTTTCAGGTCCGATTATTCAAGGCCCATGCCTAAACCCGGATGCCGCTGAGGGCAAACCTTTTGTTCCCAGCCGGGCTCGATTCCGGTATTGTTCGGGCGTGAGCGCGACTCGATTCTGGCTTGGTCTGGGGATGGCGGTTCTGGCGGCCGGACCGCTGAGCGCCGCCGGCAGTGTCGCCGAAACCCCGGCGGTGCCGGACTCGGCCGCGACGGCGGCCGCGGATGCTGTCGAGAAGGCATTCCAGGCACTGATTGCGGACGACGATGCGGCTCAAGCGGAGGTGGACCGGTGGATTCAAGAGACCAAGACCGACGATTCGCAGGGTCCTGATCTGAGCGGTATCACGCTCAAGGCGCGCATCGAGCAGCGGCTCGAACCGGTGCGCCGGGCCTACGAACGCTTCGTGCAGAGGCATCCAGACCACGTCCGGGCACGGCTTGCGTTTGGCAGTTTTCTCAACGACATCAGCCTGGATGATGAAGCCCTTGTGCAGTGGAAGAAGGCACGCGACCTCGATCCCAACAACCCGGCGGCATGGAACAACCTGGCGGACTACTACAGTCGGCATGGCCCCACGCGCCTCGCCTTCGAGTGTTTGGATGAAGCGATTCGAATCAAGCCGTCTGAGGCCGTCTACCAGCGCAACCTGGCCACGCTCGTGTTCCTCTACCGCAACGAGGCTCGAATCCATTACCGGCTCGCGGACGAGCAACAGGTTCTTCGCCGAACGCTCGAACTCTATCAGAAGGCGCGTCGGTTCGATCCGAACAATTTCCAGCTCGCGACTGATTTGGCGCAGGTCTACTACTATCTCAAGCCCGAGAAGGTTGAAAATCCCGCGCGTCTCAAGGCCGCGGGAGACAAGTTGACCGATGAGGCGCTTCGTGCATGGCTCGAGGCCCGGGCCCTGGCCCGCACCGATCTGGACCGTGAGGGCGTCGCGGTGCACCTGGCGCGCGTCTGTCTCAGAGCGGGGCGTCTGGACCAAGCCCGCCAATACCTTGGCGAGATCAAGAACAGCAGTCTGGCTGCCGGCAAGGAGGCGCTCGAACAGACCCTCCAGAAACTCGAGAAGGGCGAACCGGTCCCTCTGTCGGAGCTTTAGGGTCTGTGCAAAGCTTCCCGTGCCTGCCGTACCCGTCGCGGAGCGCGAAATCAATCCGCGCCCTGCGACGGCAGAAACGGAAAGGCCGGGCCGCGAAGGCCCGGCCCTGAGTCGTGTTTCAGTGCCTGAGGCGTCGACCGCACCGGAAGGGGAGGTCGGACGCGTCGGTCGGGGTTGGTTACGGTTTGCCGTTGTCGTCCGATTGCCGAGCCTCGTCGGCGGCGTCGAACGCGTGCTGGAGGGCGACCAGGTCCTCGCCCGGTTTAAGCGCATCGAGCAGGGCCTGCTCGGCCTTGAGTTGTTCGGGCGAGTAGTTGGCGGCCTTGATGGAGAGGCCGATGCGGCGTTCGCCCTTGTCGATTTTGATGACGCGGGAGGTGACTTCCTGGCCGACGGCGAGCACGTTCTTGATTTTGTCGATGCGCTCCTCGCTGACCTGGGAGATATGGACAAGGCCATCGATGTCGTGTTCGAGGCCGATGAAGGCGCCGAAGCTGGCGAGCTTGGTGACCTTGCCGATGACGAGGTCGCCGACACGGTAGTACTTGTCGATGTTCTCCCAGGGGTCTTCGGCCAGTTGTTTGACGCCGAGCGAGATGCGCTGGTTGACCTTGTCGACTTCGAGCACCACGGCTTCGACTTCCTCTCCCTTCTTGAGCACTTCGGACGGGTGATTGATCTTCCGTGTCCATGAGATGTCGGAGACGTGGATCATGCCGTCGAGGCCTTCTTCGAGTTCGAGGAAGGCGCCGTAGCTGGTCAGGTTGCGAATCTTGCCCTTGACGCGCGTGCCCTTGGGGTATTTTTCGAGGGCCTGCTCCCACGGGTTGGTCTCGAGCTGGCGCACGCCCAGCGAGATTTTCTGCTCCTCGCGGTTGATGCCGAGCACGACCGCCTCGATTTCCTGATCCTGCTTGAGGACGTCGCTCGCCTTGGCGATCCGTTTGGTCCACGACAATTCGGTGACGTGCACGAGGCCTTCCACACCCGGTTCGAGTTCGACAAACGCGCCGTACGGGACCAGGTTGACGACCTTGCCTTTGACTTTGGCGCCGATGGGGAACTTGGACTCGATGGTGTCCCAGGGGTTGGCCATCTTCTGTTTGAGGCCGAGGCTGACGCGCTCCTTTTCGCGGTTGATGTCTAGCACGACCACATCCAGTTCCTGGCCCACCTTGAGCATTTCGCTCGGATGCCCGATCCGGCCCCAGCTCATATCGGTGATATGAAGCAAGCCGTCGAGCCCGTTCAGGTCGACGAAGGCGCCGAAGTCGGTCAGATTCTTGACCGTGCCCTTGCGAATATCGCCCGGCATCATTTCGGCCAGCAGCTTGGCGCGGCGCTCGCTGCGCTCCTGCTCGATCAATTCCCTGCGGGACAGCACGATGTTCTGCCGTTCCTGGTTGATCTTGACGACCTTGAATCGGTACGTGTTCCCCACGAACCCGGAGAGGTTGCGGGGCGGGATGATGTCGATCTGCGAGGCGGGCAGGAATGCCTCGACACCGATATTGACCAGCAGGCCGCCTTTGACGATGGACTTGACCTTGCCTTCGATCGTGCCGCCTTCGTTGCAGATCGAGAGGATTCGTTCCCAATTCTTCTTGAACTCGGCCTTCTCGCGGGAGAGGACCACCATGCCCTCACGGTCCTCGAGCCTTTCGATGAGCACGTCAATCTCCTCCCCGATCCGGGCGGCCTTTGGGTCTTCGAATTCGGCGAGCGAGATGACCCCTTCGCTCTTGTAGCCGATGTCGACGAGGACTTCTTTGGGGCGTAGTTCGAGGATGGTGCCTTTGACGATTTGGCCTGCGGCAAAGGTCTTGGGACTTTGCCTCAGGGCTTCTTCCATGGTGAGCATACGGATTCTGTCGTGTAAACGCGACGCGACTGGGGGAGACTTGGTCGGGAACAAATGACCCGGCGAAGACTCCATTGCCTAACGGACCAAACGTTGCGGTGGCAACGGAGGTTGAAGTCAGGTTGTTTCGTTAACAGTTCTTTTCTCAGCCTCATGCGAACACCGCTTCGGCGGCGCTCAGGCGGGGGCAGAGCATAGGAGCGCCCCTTCCGGATGCAAGCGGATTTGCGTAGAATTTGCGCAGAAAAGAACTTGCAGCCGCCGGGCGGTCTGGCTTTATTACCCCAGCCGCGGTTGCGGATATGGTGGAATTGGCAGACACGCTACTTTGAGGTGGTAGTGCCGCAAGGCGTGCAGGTTCAAGTCCTGCTATCCGCACCACTTTTCCTGAGGCTATCGGGGTGTCTCCAGTGTTTCCCGCACGCGTTCACATCCCGACAATCACTGCCGGACCAGGACTTGTCCCTGCATCGGGCTGGCGCGGCGCGATCCTCTCCGCCGTGCTCGGGCTCTCGCTCTGGATGCACGTCGCGGATTCGGGGCTTGTCCCACTGGAACGCGACTCGCGGTGCGGGTCTGGCGCAAGGAGCACGGTCTGCCCGATGGCCGGGTGCCGGCGTTGCTGCGGGACGGAGTCCGGATCGGCATGGGCGGTGGCGGCCTGGCGCGGCTCACGGGTTCGTCCTCAGGTCGTTTCGCCGCGAGGGGTCGACCCGGGAAGGGCGTGAGCGGCTGAGCCCTCGAGAGATCGAAGTGCTCGAGGCGCTGGCCCAAGGGATGAGCTACGAGGAAATCGCCGCTCACCAGGGTATCAGCCCCCGGACCGTCAACACCCTCCTTCACCGCATCTACGCGAAACTCCACGTCCATTCCGCCGCCGCCGCGGTGGGCAAATGGCTTTCGAGGCGCGATTCGACCCTTTGTGAACCTTGTGGGGGCTGTGAATCCGCTTGACTCATTGCGGGCAATCTCATAGTTGCGAGCGTTTCAAGCCGGTTTTGATGAACCGGATTAATGGTGGTTTGCCCCTGTCGGGCGGACGCCGAACCCTAAACCGAACACTATGTTGAGACGAAGCCAAAGACTGTTCGGGCTGCTGTCCCTGGCCGCCCTGAATCTGAGTGCCCCCGGCGTGCTGGGGGGTGAAGCCGAGCTGAAACTGCCACCGTTGGATACGGTGCACTTCCCGGCTCTTGGAGGGGCCAGCGGCTACACGTTGATGCTGCTGGGGATTGTTGTGTGCGCGCTGGCGGCCGTTTTCGGGATTTGGCAATACAACCACACCAAGACTCTTCCGGTGCATGACTCGATGCGGAATGTGTCGAGCCTCATCTGGGAAACCTGTAAGAGCTATCTGTTCCAGCAGGGCAAGTTCCTGGCCATCCTCTGGGTGCTGATCGGGGTCTGCATCGCCTACTATTTCGGGTTCCTCACCCAGCATCAGGATGCCGCGGGCACCGTGACCAAAGGCATGCCCGTCGGCAAGGTCGTGGTCATCCTTCTGGCGTCGATCCTCGGCATTCTCGGTTCTTACGGCGTGGCCTGGTTCGGCATGCGCATCAACACCCAGGCCAATAGCCGGTCCGCCTTTGCGGCGCTGACGGGTCTGCCATGGGGGCCGCTGGCCATTCCGATGCGCTCCGGCATGAGCGTCGGGATGTTGCTCATCACGGTCGAGCTGTTTTTCATGATTTGCATCCTGATCTTCCTGCCCGCCGACCTGACCGGTCCATGCTTCATCGGATTTGCCATCGGCGAATCGCTGGGCGCGGCAGCGCTGCGCATCTGCGGCGGCATCTTCACCAAGATTGCCGATATCGGCTCGGACCTGATGAAGATCGTTTTCAAACTCCCGGAGGACGACCCGAAGAACCCCGGGGTGATTGCCGATTGCACTGGCGACAACGCGGGCGACTCGGTAGGGCCGACGGCTGACGGCTTCGAGACGTATGGCGTGACCGGTGTGGCGTTGATCACTTTTCTGGCGTTGACGCTGGGCCTGACGCCGCTGTGCGCGACTTTGATCACGTGGATTTTCGTCATGCGCATCCTGATGATCATCACGTCGTTCCTGGCCTATGTGATCACGAACAAGGTGTTCACGACCAAATACAGCCAGGCCAAGGACTTCCATCCCGAACTGCCCTTGACGTGGCTGGTCTGGCTCACGTCGATCATCTCGATTGTGGTCACCTTCGTCATCAGCAACCTCATGCTCAAGGACCTGCAGGTCAACGGCACGGCGGTTCCCGATCTGTGGTGGGTGTTGGCAGTCATCATCTCCTGCGGCACGGCGGCGGGCGCGCTCATCCCCGAGTTCACCAAGATTTTCACCAGCACCGAGGCGCGGCATGTCAAAGAGATCGTGACCGCATCCAAGCAGGGCGGCGCCTCGCTGAACATTCTTTCCGGATTCGTGGCCGGCAATTTCTCCGCCTTTTGGCAGGGCTTGCTCATGCTGATTCTGATGCTCATTGCCTACCTGATGACGCTGCCCGCGATCAGTCCTGCGCTCTCCCAGACCATGCCGGCGGCGATCTCCTTTGCGGCTCCCATTTTCGCCTTCGGCCTGGTGGCATTCGGATTCCTCGGCATGGGGCCGGTGACCATCGCAGTGGACAGCTTCGGACCGGTGTCCGACAACGCGCAGTCCGTCTATGAGTTGAGCCAGATCGAGTCCATCCCGGGCATCGACAAGGACATCGAGAAGAACTTCGGCTTCAAGCCCGACTTCAAGGCCGCGAAGCACAACCTCGAGAAGAACGACGGCGCCGGCAACACGTTCAAGGCGACGGCGAAACCCGTGCTGATCGGCACGGCGGTGGTCGGGGCGACCACCATGTTGTTCGCGATCATCCTCCTGCTCGACAAGGAATTCGGCGGCGTGATCACCAAGCTCTCCCTGGTGCAGCCGACCATCCTGCTCGGCTTCCTCATGGGCGGCGCGGTCATCTACTGGTTCACTGGCGCCTCGTGCCAGGCGGTCGTCACCGGCGCCTATCGCGCGGTGGTGTACATCAAGGAGAACATGGACTTGAGCGCCAAGACAGCCTCGATCGAGGACAGCAAAGAAGTCGTGAAAATCTGCACGATCTATGCCCAGAAAGGCATGTTCAATATCTTCGTGGCCATCTTCAGCTTGTCGCTCGCCTTGGCGTTTTTCGATTCGTATTTCTTTATTGGGTACCTGATCTCGATCGCGTTCTTTGGTCTTTACCAAGCCATTTTCATGGCTAACGGCGGCGGGGCCTGGGACAACGCCAAAAAGATTGTCGAGGTGGATTTGCGTCAGAAGGGCACCGAACTCCACGACGCGACGGTGGTGGGAGACACTGTGGGTGATCCTTTCAAGGACACCAGTTCGGTGGCGATGAATCCGATCATCAAGTTCACCACCTTGTTCGGCCTCCTGGCGACCGAGATTGCGGTGGCCATGCAGAAGGCGCAGCAGACTGGACTCAAGACCGGCATCGCCGTCGTGTTGTTCGTCGTGGCCCTGGTGTTCGTCTATCGTTCCTTCTACGGCATGCGCATTCCGGAAGAGAAGTGACCTGCCTGGTGAAATCGAAATCGCGAGACGAGCGAGCCGCCGCACGGCGGCTCGCTCCGCCTTGGCCAAGACACGGGGACATTTGACCGCTATGAGGACTGGGATTTGGTCTGAGGCGCGCCGCGCTGGAGATTGCTAATGGCTGCGGGGCGTGCTTTGCGTCGGGTGTGTGGGCCAGCGGGACGGAATATTGCGTTCCTGGCGATTGCGGCCGTTTTGATCGGGTGCGGCACGAGGCACTACCGCAAATCGGCCGACAAGGATGTTTATCGGATCATCGAGCAGGTCGAGGCCCAGGTTTTCAAGCGAACCAACGCCTTCACCATCGACACCCCCTACTCGACGCGGGACCCCAAGACGATTCTGCCGGCGGAGATCGTCGAGGATCGGATGGCCACCAATCGGCGCGTGATCAATCTGCGGGATGCGCTGGACCTGGCTGTCCGCAAGAGCCGCGAGTATCAGAATCAGAAAGAGCAGCTTTACCTGCGGGCCCTGGCGTTGACCGGCCAGCGCCACCGGTTCACGCCCAACTTCTTCGCGAGCGTCAACCCCTCGGCGAGCGGCGATGGCAATGGGAACGTCGATCTGGACACGCTGAAACCGGAGGTGGGGTTCAGTCAGGTGTTCAAGAGCGGGGGGAGCCTGAGCGTCAGGCTCGTCAACGACCTCATGCGTTACTACACCGGGGATCCAGGGACGGCGGCCTTGAGCGTGATGTCCGTCGACATCGCGCAGCCGCTGCTGCGTGGCTTTGGCCGGAACAGCGATGCGGTCGAGGCGTTGACGCAGGCGCAGCGCAGCCTGATCTACAGCATCCGCAGCTTCGACCAGTACCAGCGGCAGTTCGCCGTTGGCATTGTGAATAATTACTTCGGTCTCCTGGGTCAAAAGGACAGCGTGCGCAACAACTACACCAACTACCTGCGTCGCGTCGAAACCAGGCGCTACACGGAGGCGCGCGCCGTCGATCGGGTGCGTCAAAGCGAGGTGGACGATGCGCGCACTCAGGAGTTGAACGCGCGGATCATGTACGTCAACTCGTTGGCTCAGTACATGAGCCAACTCGACGCGTTCAAGGTGACCCTGGGCCTCCCGCTGAAGGAGGACCTCTACCTGGACGACGGGGACCTGCGGGAGCTGAGCAGCGCCGGGTTGGGCGCCGTCCCGATCGACCGCGACGCGGCTTTTCGCATCGCCATCGCCAAGCACGCCGACATTCTCAATGCGATCGACAGTTTCGAGGATGCGAAGCGTCGGGTCAGGCTGGCGGCTGACAAGCTCAAACCCGGGGTTCGTTTCCAAGGCAGTGCCAGCTATGCCGTTCAGGATTCGACCAACTCCTGGTCATATCACTACACCCGGTTCAACCCGGATCAGTTTCGCTATAACTTCGGGCTGCAGATTGATCTCCCTCTGGACCGATTGGCCGAACGGAACAATTACCGCGGAACGCTCGTCGATTTCGAGCGGGAGTTGCGTCAGCTCAGCCTGACTCTGGACAACTTCAAGGAGCGGATCGATCGGGGGCTGCGCACCCTCGAACAGCGGCGCCTCAATTACATCAGTCAGCTCGACGCGCTCGAAGTGGCGCGGCGGCGGGTCGAGAATGACACGCTCCTGCTCGAGGCTGGGCGCACGGACGTTCAGAGGCTGCGCCAGTCGCAGGACGCCCTCATCCAAGCCCAAAACGACCTTGTCTTCACCATGGTGGACCACCTCCAGGCCCGGTTGCAAGTCCTCTTGGACCTCGGGGTCATCACAACTGACCATCCGTCCTTCTGGCTGCAGGACCCGCTGACCGCGGCGCTGGACGAGAGCCAGCTCGGACCGCCGCCCCTGCAAATGCCCGACGACAACCCGATCCCCCCGAACCAATTCCTCGAACCCTCGTCATGAATGCATCTGCCTCGCCCGATTCCGCGGCGCCGCCGCGCGCACGCCGCCGGCTTTTTCAGGTTGGCGCCGTGGGCTTGTTGCTGCTGTTGCTCTACGTTGTGCTGCGACCGTCCAAGAAGGAAGGCGGGGGCACCGAGCACTACCTTGTGAAGCGCGGGGACTTCACCGTGTCGGTGATCGAGCCGGGCACGTTGACCGCCATTAGCGAGGTGGTGATCCGGAGCGAGGTCGAGGGCACGGCCCGCATCATCTCGATTGTGCCCGAGGGTGCCTCGGTGAAAAAGGGCGATCTCCTGGTCGAGCTGGACTCCTCGCAGGCGCTGGATCAGGTCAACCAGCAGCTCATCAGCGTCGAGAAGGCGCGCTTCGCGGTGACCAACGCGGAGGCCCAACTCGACATCCAGCGCAGCGCCACCAACGTGGATTACCAGGCCGCCAAGCTCAAACTCGACCTGGCGATCATCGACCGCGACAAGTACGAGCAAGGTCAGCGGTTGGTCGACCTGCTCGAAGCCCAGAACAAAGCTCTCCAGGCGTCGAATCAACTCGTGGTGAACCGCGAGACCTACAGCAACTCGGTCATGCTCGCCAAGAAGGGGTACGAGACCAAACAGAAGGTGGATGGCGACCGGCTGTCCGTGCTGGCGACCGAGAATCAACTGATCGCGGCTACGAACGTGCTTTGGATGCTCGACCAGTTCGATGTCGAAAAGCAGATTAAGAAGTTCAATTCGGACGTGCAGCAGGCGGAAGAACAGCTTCAACAGCAGATCAACCTCAACAAACGGAAAATGGCCCAGTACGAGGCCGATCTGCTCTCCCAAATCAACACCCTCAAGCTCAACGAGGACAAGCTGGAACGGGATCGCAAGAACCTCGATGCGACGATGATCTATGCCCCTCAGGACGGCCTGGTTGTGTACCAGGTCAGCGAGAATCGCTTCAGCAGCGAGTCGTTGATCGAAGGCGGCGCGGTTGTGCGCAACCGGCAGGAACTCATCAAACTGCCGGACCTTTCCCGCATGAAGGTCGTGGTCAAGATTCACGAATCCCACATCAACATGATCCGAGCCGGCCTGCCGGCCTTTGTCGTCCTGGATTCCGATCCCGACAAGCGCTATGCGGGCGTGGTTGCGAAAGTGGCGCCCTTGCCCGACACCCAAGCGCGTTGGGGCAATCCTAACCTGAAGGTTTACAACACCGAGGTGTACCTGTCCGAAAACCCGCCCAACGTCAAACCCGGCGTGTCCGCCAAAGCCGAGATTGTCATCACGAACATCGCCGATGTCCTCTCGGTGCCGATCCAGGCGGTCACAACCTTCAAGGGCAAGCAGGTCGTTTACGTGCTCAACCGCGGCAAGCCCGAGCCGCGACCGGTCGAAGTCGGCATGTTCAACACGAAGTTCATCCAGATTGTCCAGGGACTCGAAGCCGGCGATCGCGTGATGCTCTCTCCGCCTTTTGACAGCCATGAGAAGGATCTCGAAGGCGCCGTGCTCGCCGACGAAGAAAAGGCCAGGATCACCTTCACCAATGTCCCGCCCATCGAGGCTGCGCCCCACAACGGACTCGGCAACCAGGCCAATTCTCGGGGCGGAGCCAACGGCAGACCCGCGTTGACCGCGGCCGGCACCGAAGGCGGCGGACGTGGTCCGACGCCGGGTGCGGGCGCGGGATCCGGACCTCTTGGAGGCGTCATCCCCGAAGAAATCCTCAAACAGTACGACAAGAATGGCGATGGAACACTCGACGAAACGGAACGCGAGTCGATGCGCGCGGCGTTCGCGTCCCGCTTCGGCGGCCAGGGCTCGCCAGCCGGAGGACCGGGCGGAGGGATGCGTCCGGGCCGTGAGGAGATGATGAAGCGTTTCGACAAGGATGGAGACGGCCAGCTCGATGAAGAGGAGCGGGCGGCCATGCGCGAGGCGATGGGCAGTCTCCGACCCAATCGCGGCGAAGGGGAAGCCGGCGCCCGCCCTGGTCGAGACGCAGCTCCCAGTCCGCGACAGCCCTGAGTCATGCCAGCCGATTCGGCCATCATCAGGATTCGCGACGTCGAGAAGCGTTACGTTCTCGGGGGCGAAGCCGATGTCCTGGCCCTGCGCGGTGTGAATCTCGATGTCGAAGCCGGATCCTATCTGGCAATCATGGGGCCGTCCGGATCGGGCAAGTCGACGATGCTGAATATACTCGGTTGCCTCGATCGCCCGACCGCTGGACGGTATTTCCTGGGTGGCGAGGATGTTTCTCGAATGCCCGATGACCAGCTCTCGGAAGCGCGCGGACTCAAGATCGGTTTCATTTTTCAGTCGTACAACCTGATCGCGCAGCTCACGGTTCTCGAGAACATCCAGGTGCCGTTGCTCTACCAGGGGAAGGATGTCCGCACCCACCTCGAATCCTGCCTCGAACTGGCCAAGCTCGTCGGGTTGGGCGACCGGCTCCATCATCGCCCCAGCCAATTGTCCGGTGGCCAGCAGCAGCGGGTTGCCGTGGCCCGCTCGCTGGTCAACAACCCTCTCATGATACTCGCGGATGAACCGACGGGGAACCTCGACTCGAAGACCGGCCAGGAAGTGCTCGACCTCATCGACCGCCTGAACGAGGCCGGCAAGACCATCGTCCTCGTCACGCACGACGACCGGGTGGCCAGCCGGGCCGACCGGGTCATCCATATGAAGGATGGCCTGATCGACCGCGAAGTTGTCAACCGCCCCATGCGGGCCCGCCCGGCCGTTTCGTCGTCCTAACCCCCCGGGGCCCGCATGCTCACCTTCCAATTCGTAAGCACCGTGCGCCTGGGCATCAAGAGCCTGATGCTCCACAAGCTGCGTTCGGCCCTGACGATGCTCGGCATCATTTTCGGCGTTTGCTCTGTCATCGCCATGCTCGCGATCGGGGAGGGGGCCTCGTACGAAGCCCAGGAAGCCATCAAGAATCTCGGCAGCAACAACATCCTGTTGCGCAGTCTCAAGCCGCCCGACCAGGCCCGCCAGCAGGCAGGCGGCAGCCCGCGCGGCATGCAGTTGGCCTATGGCCTCACCTATGAAGATGGCGCCAGAATCCAGTCCACCATCCCGGGCGTCAACCGCGTTCTGCCCATGCGCATCATCCGCGAGAATGTGCGCTTCGATCGCAACGAAATCCCCTGCCAGGTGATCGGCACGCTGCCGTCCTACATGGCTGTGACTGGGGCGGGGATCGTCCGCGGACGGTTCCTCGCGCATCTCGACGAACAGCACGCGGAGAATGTTTGCGTGATCACGACCGGCCTGGCGCGCCGTCTCTTCCCGCACCTCGATCCGATGCAGCACGCGGTGAAGATCGACACCTTCTACTACCGAATCATCGGCATCCTGCAAGAGCGCAGCCAACCCGAGCAGCGCACCCAGGCTGGCGCCATGGAGGGACAACCGCTCGACAACAACGTCTATATTCCGCTGAGCGTTTCCCGAACGCGATTCGGCGAGACGCTCATCCGCAGATCCGCCGGCAGTTTCGAGGCCGAGGAGGTTCAACTCCACCAGATCACCGTCCAGATGCAGAATCTGGCGTCCGTGGAAACCGCCGACCCCCAAATCCGAACCCTCCTCGGTCGATTCCACGACCAGAACGATTACGAGATCATCGTGCCTCTCCAACTCCTCCGCCAGGCCGAGCAGACCAAGCGCATCTTCAACATCGTGCTCGGGTCGATCGCGGCGATTTCACTGCTCGTCGGCGGTATCGGCATCATGAACATCATGCTCGCGACCGTGACCGAACGCACCCGCGAGATCGGCATCCGCCGCGCCCTCGGCGCCAAGCGCCGCGATATCACCACCCAATTCCTGGTCGAGACTGTCGTGCTTTCGGTCGGCGGCGGATTGGTCGGCGTGCTCGTCGGCGTCCTCACGCCCTTGGTTGTCTCGCAGCTCACAACCATGAAGACGATCGTCACTGTCTGGTCGGTCCTGCTCGCGTTTGGAATCTCCGGCGCGGTAGGCATCGTTTTCGGTCTCTATCCCGCGAGCGCCGCCGCAAAGCTCGATCCCATCGAGGCGCTGCGCCACGAGTGACGAGGATCGACTGAATCCCAAACAGCACAAATAAATCCAATGAAAGCTAAGAGATGGCCCAGAGCTAAGTGCTCCTGCATAGCGCGCCTCGGAACAGGTAAAGAATTCTGCTATTGTCGCTGCCATGCATCTTTCCCTAAAAATGCGGAACCAACATGTGTTCCCAGACAACCTTGACTTATTGTGCGCAGCGATCGAATCAACCACTTTTACTGAACCTCACGCAGAGGTGCTCTGCGTCCCCTCCAGGCGCAGCGTTGAGCGCGCGTCGCGCCGACTCCCCACCTCGAATCCATAGACCTCCGCGTTCGCCGGAGGTCATCTCATGGCTCATTTTGGCTCTGGCGTTGGTCTGCGTCGCAGGTCACGCCATGCCCTCTTATGACGACGTGCTGGTCGTCGTGAAACAGGGCGACGCCGAGTCGGCCGCCGCCGCCCAGTACTTCAAGGAGCAGCGTCGAATACCGGACGAAAACCTGGTCACTCTGCCTTTGACGGGTGCCATTCCCACCGTCGCGGCTCGGGACGCCTTCATCGGCGGAATCAAGGCCCATATGGCGCAGAACGGTCTGCAGGGCCGCATCAACTACATCGTCCTGAGTTCGAACTTCCCGCGCGAGTGCAAGGACACGGCGACGGCGCCGTACAACGCGATCTTCGATGCCTACCTGATGTGGGCCCTGTCCGACACCTATCCATCCACGAGTTACTTGGATTGCATCCCTCTGCACAACAACCCCTATTATTACATCCGCAAGTCGAACTACGAAGATCGCACGGCGATAAAGTTCACGAAAACTAAGTATCGCTATTACATTGTCTCACGGCTCGATGGAGAGGGGTTGGCCGCCACAAAACAGTTGATCGATCATTCCGGACATGTTGCTTACGACCAATACAAGAAGGGGATCAATTTCCTGGTCGACGACGATCCCTCGAATTGGGAGGTCTACAGATATCAAGCCGAGCGCGCGGAACTGAAGGAACGCGGCATCAACATTATCGATTGGAATCCCGGCGTCTCGGGCTCGATTCACAACCTGCACGGTCTGAGTTTCGCCTACTTCAACTGGGTCAACGGCACCTCGGACCCTTTCATCAGCTACCGCAACATTTCGAAACACATGCGATTCAACCCGGGTGCCCTGGTGTTCGCCTACCGTTCGTATCCGGCCCGTCTCTTCAAGCGACCGCTCTGCGGGTTGAGTCAATGCAACGTCAACACCCGTGCGGTGCAGAGTTTGATGAAGAGCGACGCCTCGGACCTGGTGTTGCGGCAGATGTCGGATGTGGCCTACGCGACCGAAAACAACTCGGTGTGGTGCGCCCTGGGCCAGGACATCCTGAAGATGTACGCGACGGCCAACGCGCGCAGCGCCAACAATTTTCGGGGCAACGGAGTGGCGGTCTACGCGCCCGACGGCACCCTGCTCAATCACTTCACGACAGAGAACACGCGGGGCGGGTTGTTGAGCGACGCCGTCTATCGCGTGGCGTACGACGCTTACAATCACAAGGTATGGATCGGCACGTTCAAAGGCGTCTGCGCCTATGATTTTGCGACAGGCGCCTGGGAACAGCCGGCTGGACTGAGCAGCGCCGCGCCGGCCCCGGTCTATCAAGTCTACGTCGATCCGACCACCGCCGGCCAGTACCTCTATGTCACGTTCTCGGCGGGGGCGACGGGTTGCACACCTGGCATCGGCGATTACCTGTGCGTTCTCGAGTACAATGTGTCGACCGGCGCCATCAAGCGTTACAAGTTCCACGGCGACGCCATGTATAATGCATCTGTGACCAAGACGGCGCCCAACACGCTTTGGGCGGTCTATTGGCGTTCGTCGACGAGCCAGGCCCTCGCATCGAAGTTTGATACGGACACCGCGCAACTCCTCAGCAGCGTCGATCTGGGCAACGTCGACAACGTCAGCTACAAGCCGACCGCCACCGGCTCCAAATTCGCCTATCAGATCGCCTCCGCCAAAGTCAATGGCGTTGACCGCGTCTACGTCACGATCCGCGACGAGGCGACGCCCTTCAACGGCGTGTTGCGAATTGAAGACATGAGTGCCGGACCGCGATTGACCGTCTGGGGCCACAACGTCACGGCTTACGGAACAGACAAGCGTCCGGCTGCGCTGGCCGTTTCCCCTCAGGCTCCGGGCACCGTCTACTGCATCATGACCGGCCAGTATGACACGGACGCCGCGTCGCGCATCTACCGCTTCGGCGATGCCGAGCCTGTGGCGGGCACGCTCATGACGATCGCGGGCACGTCGACGGCGATATCCGGCTCGATCAACAACGCGACATTCGGTCCGGACGGGACCACGCTCTACTACACGCAGTCTTTCAGCGACCCGTACCACGAACCGGTCGTGGACTTTTTTCCTTTCGGTGCGATTGCCGGGATGGGCGGATACACGCACGATTATTACTCTTACGGAGGCTGGATCGACCCCTGTTACTATGGCGATTGGAACAACCTGATCAGCGCCTCAACGTCGCCGGAATATGCGCGCGATGCCGACCTCTACGCCGCTCCGACCCGAGCGACGAGCGAGATGCCCTTCAGCACGTCCCTGCATTTGATGAATGGTTTCTACCTGGCTGAGGCGAGGCTCGGGACGCTGATGGCCTACCCGGCTGGGGCCAATGGCGGACACACCGGCCACATGTTCGTCTTCGATCCCAAGGCCTGCCCTTACGCCCCGCGCGTGGACGAAGAGGAAACGCTTTACGAGATTGCCGACGGCCGCACGCTGCGCGCGCGTCTCTTTTCCCCCGGATTTCCCTCGGATTGGGCCAATCCAAAGAGCCGCGAGGGCGGGTTTATTGCTTCGACCGTAAACGCGAATACCGTCGCCCTGACCGATTCCGCGGGGGTCGCGGTCGACCTCGAGTCGATCGCATACATCGAACGCGAAGTGGCCGGCAAGTTCGCATGTGAGGTTGTCGTGTGCGCCGCCGCGGACCTCACGCAGGGCGGGACCTATCGCCTCACGCTGGCGTGCGGTGTGAACGGCATCAAGAACAACAAAGGCGCGTCTCTGGTCAACACACGTCCGGACGAGTTCCGGGACGACATCGGCCTGGTCTATGTCGTGCCACCGCCACTGGGTGCAGGGCCGCTTATCACGCGTCAGCCTGTGGATCAGACCGTTCGCGCAGGCGAGACCACTACCTTCAGGGTGACGGCCGTGAGCGCCGTCCCCATGACCTATCAATGGATGAGGAACGGCGTAAATATCAGCGGGGCCACGAGCGCCACCTACGTCACCCCACCGGCGACCGCGGCCGATAACGGAAAGGTCTTCACGGTCCGTGTGAGCAATACCTATGGGTCCGCGATCAGCGCGGCGGCGGCTTTGACCGTCCTCGACACACCCCCGGCAATCACGACTCAACCCGCTCCCCAGATTATCGAGTTGGGAGAGGTTGCGACTTTTGACGTCTCGGCCGTTGGCTCCGCTCCGTTGACGTACCAGTGGTTCAAGAACTCGGTCCAGATCGACGGCGCCACGAGCGCCAGCTACACCACGTCGCCGGCCGTTGCCGCCGACAACGGGGCGGTGTTCACCGTCGTCGTCAGCAACGAATCCGGAGCGCTCGTGAGCAGCGCGACGGGCAGGCTGGGAGTCGTACTGCCGCCGCGCATTATAACCCAGCCGAGCGGCGCCACGGTTGCGGTTGGATCCTCGGTCTATCTTCAGGTGCTGGCTTCAATGGTCAGCCCGGATGAACAGTTGAGCTATCAATGGCGAAGGAATGGTGTGAACATCCCGGGCGCCAACAGCCGCTTCTACACCCACTCGCCGGTGTCTTTGGACGACGATGGGGCCGTGTTTTCGGTTGTGGTGAGCAACGCGGCCGGCAGCATCGCGAGCACCGGCGCGACGCTGACCGTCTTCATCCCGCCAACGATCCTCGAACAGCCGTTCAGCCAGACGGTCAACGAAGGGCAACCGGCGACATTCAGCGTGCTTGCTTCGGGCACCGAGCCCTTGACCTACCAATGGCATCGCATGTACGCGAGTATCGAGGGCGCCACAGCCGATTCGTACACGACGCCGCCCGTCACGGCCGCCGACCATGGCGCGTATTTCGGTGTTCTCGTCGCCAACGCATTCTCCTCTGTCTACAGCGCCATGGCCAGGTTGACGGTCAATCTCCGCCCCACATCGATCACCCTCAGCCCTGTGACGTGTGAAGGTGGTCTGCCCGATCCAAACCCGATTACAGGCGACTCGGTTGCCATAGATGAGAACCAACCGCCCGGAACCGTGGTCGGGATTCTGAGCACAACCGACCCGGACTCCGGCGAACCGTTCACTTACTCCCTGGTGCCCGGAGACGGTTCCGACGGCAATGCGTTCTTCACAATCGTTGGCAATCAGGTGAAAACACTCGTCTCATTCGACCGGGAACAGCAGAGCAGTTACGCTATCCGCATCCGGACAACCGATTCCGGTGGCGCCGCACTCGAACAGTCGTTCATCGTCGAGATCAACAATCTCCCCGATGCCCAGGTCGTCGGACGGCATATCTTCTATAACCAATGCGCATGGGACGGTAACAACGCCGCAGCTAACGCTTTGGACGACGGCGCGATTGCCCCGGACAAGACGGCGTTGCTCCCAGGTCAGAAGGCCACGTTCGCCAATTACACCAGCTACTACCGCGGCATCAACGGCATCATGATCGACATCCACGGCCTGGCCGGCACCCCGACTGTCGACGATTTCGGATTCAAGGTGGGCAACAACAACGATCCGAAGACTTGGGCCCAGGCCCCCCTGCCGACCAGCATCACGGTCCGTAAGGGCGCCGGCGTCGACGGCTCGGACCGGATCACGCTCATCTGGCCCAATTGGCCAAAGGTAGGTTCGATTGCCAAGCAATGGCTGCAGGTTACGGTGCAGGCCACGCTCACGACCGATCTGGCCGATCCTGACGTGTTCTATTTCGGCAATGCCATCGGAGAGACGGGAGATTTGGCGGCTCTTGCCATGGTCAGTTCGATCGACGTTGTTCGGATTCAAGCCAACTACAACACTCGGTTGAACCCAGCGCAACTGACCAACCCGTATGATCTGGATCGAGACAAACTGGTGAGTTCGTTCGATACGGTCACGGCGCAAGCGAATTACACCACGCGCATTTCAATGCTGCAACTGATCACGGCGCCCGCCGGCGGCGCAGGGTTGGCAAGCATCCAGAAAGGACCGGCCCCTGGAGCTTTGGACGCGACCCAGGTTCCGGGACCAGAATCTGATTGGGATGGGGGTCGTTCGGTCGGCGGTTCGGTTCCAGGTCCGGTCATCGTTGTGCATGATGGATTGACGAGAATCCGGAAATGGACAATTCCCGGCCAACAGTACCGTTTGCAATCGGCGTCGAGTGTCACAGGTCCGTGGCAGGATGTGCCCGGCCCGGACCGCACGGCTGACGCGAGTGGTATTGTCGAAATGGAGATGCCGATCGAAAAGGGCTTCCCGCAACAGTTCTTCCGCTGGATCGAGGTTAAGTCGGGGCCGGGATTAGTTCGTTGAATCGGCCAGGTGATGGGCGCAGCCATGGTCGAATGCATGGCGTCGTCGCGAAGGCCTGCGACCGAGCACAAGCGTCAACCTGACCGCGCCCATACGCAAGGGTTGCTATGCGCCACAACCACCCTCTCTAAGCAACCGCGCCAATTGCGGCCTGACGTGCCGCCGTTACGATAGGCATTCGCGAGAAATGGCTCGGATGTGGAACGGGCGCATTCTTGACGAGGACTGAGCTGTTGCCAGCGCAGCAGAGAGGCACCCGTGCCCACGCCTTGGCAACCGATGGTCACAAGTCCGAAAAGAATGTCTATGGACTATCGATTCAAGCCTTGTGCGCGCAGTGCGCGGGTGGTTCTGCTGAGCGCGGTTGCCCTCATCATTGGCGCGGGGCTCTCGGCGGGAGAGGTCACTCTGGCCTGGGACGCGAACAGTGAAGTGGATCTCGCCGGGTACAGGCTCTATTACGGCCTCGGGTCGGGCCAGTACGATGAGATCATCGATGTCGGGAATGTGACGACGAACACCGTAACGGGCTTGGAGGCCGGACTCACGTATTACTTCGTGGTCACGGCGTACAACACGGCCGGTCTCGAAAGCGATCCGTCGAACGAGGTCAGCTATACCGTGCCCCTCGGCACATCCCCGGACTCGCGGGTTGTGGGTCGGCACATCTTCTACAACCAATGCGCGTGGGACGGTAACAACGCCGCAGCTAACGCTTTGGACGACGGCGCGATTGCCTCGGACAAACAGGCGTTGCTCCCGGGCCAGACCGCCACGTTCGCCAATTACACCAGCTACAGCCGCGGCATCAATGGCATCATGATCGACATCGACGGCCTGGCCGGCACCCCGACTGTCGACGATTTCGAATTCAAGGTGGGCAACAACAACGATCCGAGGACTTGGGCCCAGGCCCCCCTGCCAACCAGCATCACGGTCCGCCAAGGCGCCGGCGTCGACGGCTCGGACCGGATCACGCTCATCTGGCCCAACTGGCCAAATCCAGGTTCGATTGCCAAGAAGTGGCTGCAGATCACAGTCCAGGCGACGCTCACGACCGATCTGGCCCATTCAGACGTGTTCTACTTTGGCAATGCGATCGGAGAGACGGGAGATTTGGCGGCTCTTGCCATGGTCAGTTCGATCGACGTTGTTCGGATTCAAGCCAACTACAACACTCGGTTGAACCCAGCGCAACTGACCAACCCGTATGATCTGGATCGAGACAAACTGGTGAGTTCGTTCGATACGGTCACGGCGCAAGCGAATTACACCACGCGCATTTCAATGCTGCAATTGATCACGGCGCCGGCTGGTGGCGCGGGGTTGGCAAGCTTGCAGAAAGGACCGGCTCCTGAAGCCTTGGACGCGACCCAGGTTCCGGGACCAGTATCTGATTGGGATGGAGACCATCCGGCCAGCGGTTCGGTTGCCCCTCCGGGCATCATTCTGCGTGACGGATTGACGTTAATCCGGAGATGGACAATTCCCGGCCAACAGTACCGTCTGCAATCGGCGTCGAGAGTCGCGGGGCCGTGGCAGGATGTGCCCGGCGCGGACCGCACGGCTGACGCGAGTGGACTTGTTGAAGCGGAAGTGCCGACGGAAGGGGCCTGCGCTCAGCGGTTCTTCCGGTGGATCGAGGTCGGGTCGCCGTCGCGCTCGCCGCAATGATCGCACAGACAGCGTCACCCTCCCCCTCATTTACCCGCCTAAACTTCAACAAAGATTTTGCTTGTCAGGTCTACTGGTTCCGTTTAAGATGCGCCTGATCGCTGGACGGTCTTGCGTCTAAAGATTAGCAAGTTGATACCAGAAACTACGGCAAGTCACGATGAAACCCGAACCCTTGAGGAACGGCATGATGCGTTTCCTGAGGGCGTGGGTTTTGGCTGTTTGGTGGGGAGGGTCGGTTTCAACAATCGGCGGGACTTGGTTGTAACAAGGCGATCAGGGCTCGTTGCAGCGTGGGGTGAGAGGCGGTCACGTTGTGATAGCTGTTGTGGGCGAACAGAATGGCTGTGAACTGTGAAAGTGCGAAGCTTATGAAATCGAGATTCCTGCTTCTAGTCCTGATTTTCTCACTCGGTTCAGCGACTGGGCTCGCCCAGTTCAGCTTGACAGCCTCGTTGAATCTCGTCGACAATTCGTACGTACTGAGTCTTACCGCTTCAGGGCCGCGTGACGTGTCTCGTGTGGAGAGCGCTCACTTCGTGATAGAGATTCGCAGAAATATCGACTGGTCACGCCCGCTGACGGAGCCGCTCGAAACCGTGCCTTCTTTTTACGAGAGTTACTTCGATGGAACGCCCTCGCCGGGCATTGCAGAAACACCATTCGTCGATTCACAGTCATACTCATTCCTTCATAAAGTGTACTCGGGTAGCATAGGCATCTGGCCTGAGATTGGCTCTGGGGTGGACTGCAACTGGAATTCGACAACGGGTAACGAGGTTTCAGTGCCCTTTAAGACGTCGGGTCCGCAACTTATGTTGAACGCGGGAATCAGCATTCCATCGGACCTCGAACCTGGCAAGTGGAGGCTGGTATTGATGGATGGCTCGTTTAACGAGCTCAAATATATCAATGGGGAGAACAATGGGGAGAACAACAGAATCTGGTTCAGCAACCTTCAGGCGGACTATACTCTCACGTATGATGGAGAGAATCTCACCCTGGAAGTCCCCGAACCCTCCCAATTCGCTGTCGTCGGTGGACTCGCCCTTCTCGGCTTCGCCGGATGGCGGCGATCGCGTAATTGATCGGATTCTCTTGTCCCTGACGGACACGAACGACTGCGGCGTTGGGGGTTCCCCGACGCCGTTTTTGTTTTCGCGGATTCTGGGCTCCATGATTCCCCTGCACAGACGACCGATCGACATTCTGCTGACCGGATTCGCATTCGAAGCGTGAGATTCGATCTGTAATCGTCATTGAGCCGAGGCTGGCGAGGCTCTAGTTTTGAGGGCGTGACGCATTCGACAGCCACGCTCGGTCTCATCGCCGGTAACAGATCATTGCCCTTGGCCTTTGCACGTCAGGTGCGCGCTCAAGGGGGGCAGCGGCTTGTCGCAGTGGCGTTCGAGGGCGAGACCGATCCGACCCTCGAGGCGCTTGTGGACGAAATCGTGTGGCTCCGTGTCGGCCAACTCTCGAAACTGATTTCCGCCTTTGTCGAGCGCGGCGTCACGCGGTGCGTGATGTTGGGCCAGATTGCGCCGCGCAACCTGTTCGATGTGCGCCCCGATCTCCGGGCCCTGACCACCCTGCTTCGGCTCAAGGAAAAGAACGCCCACACCATCTTTGGCGCACTCGGGGATGAGTTGCGCAAGGACGGCATCGAGTTGATCGAGCCGTTGCCGTGGCTGGAGCCGCTCATGCCCAAGGCCGGGTTTCGTCTCGGGTCCAACCCGTCGGCGGAGCAGCAGGCCGACATCGAGTTCGGGTTGCATTTGGCCAAGGAGGTCTCGCGTCTCGAGATCGGCCAGACCGTGGTCGTCAAAGGCGGCACGGTGCTGGCGGTCGAGGGATTCGAGGGCACCGATCAGTGTCTGGCGCGGGGAGGAAAGCTGGCGGGGCGTTCAGGCGGGGCGGTGGCGGTCAAAGTCGCCAAGGAGAATCACGACATGCGCTTCGACATCCCCTGCATCGGGCTCCAGACGGTCCAGACGTGCGCCACGACGGGCGTTGCCGTGCTGGCGTTCGATGGTGGGCGCTGCCTTCTGCTCGAGGCCGATGAAGTCAAGAAGCTGGTCCGGGCGCACAAGCTGACTGTTTTGGCGCTGTGAACCGGGTCTCATCGATGTTCCACCGTGTTCCGACCTGGGTCTGCGATGATCGCGCTGCGGATGGCGACCACCTCGCGATCGAGGCACGGGCTGAGGCCCTGGCGGCGGGAAACGGCCCTGCACCAGGGGACCAGGAGACCCTCCTCCTGGGCAGTTGACTCCTCTCCGTGTTCATCGGCCAAGAGACCGGCGAACAGACCCCTCACCCCGGCTCTCTCCCATCCGATCTGCCCGTCGAAGCCTGGGCGCAGGCAGGTGGGAGAGGGTGACCGGAGGGCGGGTGAGGGTGACGGTGTAGTCCATCTCGATGATTCCTCGGCAAATGTCCACGGTCTTTTCATTTGGAGCGGTGCTTGACGAGTATCTGGAAAGGGATTTGGGGATTGTTCTGGCAGCGCTCCTGCAGGGCGGGCCAAGAAGCCTCGGGGTGAAGGTCCGCCTTGAGCGCGATCAGGCAGATGCGCAGGGCCGAGAGGTTGCAGTTGAGATTGTAGTTTTTGGAGCGGGTTTTGTCTTCGCGCATGCAGGTGTCACGTACCCAGTGGTTGCGGCTTTCGCTGCCGCCCCAGTGGCCGCGGGCCAGTTCTGCAAAGCGGCGGGCGCAGCCCGGGGCCGGCAGAAGGCTGGTGGTGTAGAAGGCGACGGTGGGCTCTTCGCTTTGATCGAAGGTGGTGGTGCGCTCAATCACGACCAGAGCGCGCGCTGCGGGCAGCCCGGCCTCCAGCGGTTCGAAGGGATAGACTCTTATCCGGCGCTGGTCGCAGCGTCCATGGCCGATGTCCGGCTCTTGGACATGGGCAAAAGGGGGGTTGATTTGGCCTTTTGCACAGCGGCCTTGTAAGCGTGACGGTTTTCATCTTTGAGTTGGAAGAAGTAGTCGCCGCCGCCCTTGAGCACCGCCTGAGCCTGCGGTTTGTTGTTGTTAAGGGCGTCGCCGGTAACGATGGCATTTTGGAGGTTGGTGGTCGCGTAGAGTCGGAGGGCGACGGTGTGTTCGCCTTCACGTTTGTAGTCGTCTTTGCTTTGCTGCTGGTCGTCTTGGGTCTTTTGTTTGGCAAATCCCATGGCGACGGGGGCGCCGCTCTGGTGGTCACTCAGGCACAGGCTCAGGGCGCGATCGCGAATCCATTTGCCGTCCAGGGCCAGGGCGCGGGGAAGGGTGCCGAGGTTGGCCTGGAGCCAACGATTGAGGCAGTCGGCCAGTTGGTGAGGATCGATTCGGATGAGCAGGTTGCGCAGGGCGGAGTAGCTGGGGACTTTGCGAAAAGAGGTGCCTTTTTTGCGCGGAAAGCCAAGCCAAGCGCGTTGGGCCTGGGTGAGGAACTGGGCGTATCGCTGAA
>MWFF01000124.1 GCA_002071485.1 Verrucomicrobia bacterium ADurb.Bin006
GCTGCGCACCAAGCTGGCCACCGGCAGAGCGTGGATGCTCAAGGAGACCTTCGAGGACTTCTGGCACTATCGCTCCCTGACCTGGGCCAGGGCGTTCCTGAGTGTCTGGACCGAGCGCGCCCTGCGCAGCCGTATTGAACCCATGCGCAAAGTCGCGCGCATGCTTCGCGCGCACGAACAACTCATCCTCAACTGGTTTCGGGCCAAGGGAGAAATCTCCAACGGCCCCGTCGAGGGTCTGAACAACAAGATCCGAGTGGTGACCAGAAGATCCTATGGATTCCGCACGTATCATGCGATGGAAACCGCTCTCTACCACAATCTTGGACGACTACCCGAACCGCCACTCACCCACAGATTCTGCTGACGAGACATAATTGGAAGGGGTTGGTTGTTTGCTCTGGTTTAACTTTCGTCGTCCGATGCCCGTACCAAATGCGCCGAGAATTGTCAACGCTAATTTTACGGTTTTCTAACAACGTTCGTAGAGTTGTCACTTTTTTTTAACGTCTGCCAACGGAAAGTTGTCGGGATAACCCCTACGGCGCCACTTATGGCCTCTCCGTCCTGATGACACCTTGAAACACAAGCGGTGACCGTTTCTCCGTTCGTGGACGTCCGCAACTCGCCGCTCCCTCACGCAAGCGGCTCCCGTTTACAGGACCGGAGCGGGCATGGATGTTGTCTCTTCGCTGACTTTACGGCGCGTTATTGGTCACCCACGCACAGCACCTGAACTTCATAAGGCTGTAGTTCCAGTGGGAATTCCTCTGTCGTCGAAAGTCGGCGGGACGCAGCAAAATTGGATTCGACGCGAACAGCGGCGGTGCCGGGTTGCAAACGCGTCTTTAACACCAGCGGGGCTTGCTCGCCGCCCAATTCGGCCACCACGATTCCCATTTTTTGCGCACCGACGTTGCGATAAACCTTCGCCATGACTTTCCCCGATGAAGTTACTTTGATTCCGTCTTCGTCGCGGAAATCAGCCGCCACATAATAGTCCGCGATCCGCCGACGCAATTCCGCCAGGTTCTTGATGTGTTCGGCAAACCGAGGGTACTTGGTGATTGGACTGTCGCCGCCATCGATCTTGAGGTCCAAGTGCAATTTGTAGGCAAACGCCGCGTTAACTTCGTCGTACTCCAGCGCATCAATTTCATGACTGATCATCGCCCACGGCATGGTATAGAGCACCGGTTCGGGAAAATCCGTCTGTCGCCATGACCACGAACTGTCCAGCCATTGCGCCGTGAAGTCGTTGATCCACTCGCCGATCAGCACCCCTTCGGGATTCACGGTGTGGAGGGCATTGCGCGTGGCCGGCAACAATTCGGCCAGGCCGTCCACATAGGCCCGATCCGGATGCGGGTGACGATGCAACTCGTTGTAACAGGGAACCATCTTCTCCGAAATTTGATCCAATTGCAGATTTCCGAAACCGTAATCGTCAAAGATGCGGCGGGCGGTTTGCAGGAAATAAGGTCGGTACGCGTCACAGGGACAAATTTCATGGTGCAACATGTCCCGATTGCGTGTCGGGGCGTCGAAGTTCTGTCGCGCCCAGTTCCCGGCATAATAAGGATGGCCGGCGCGCGTTGTGGCTTCCCAGCGGTAACCAAAATCCTTGTGTTCGAGCATTTCAATATTGGCGAGCGTTCCGTTGTAGAAGGGTATGACTTCGACTCCCATTTGGCGGACTTTCTGCAATGCTCGACGCAAACTCGCCGCGCCGCCCCATGACTCGTTCGCCACGTAACGGTAAAGATAATTGTTGTCATGCCCGCCGGTTTGCCAGCCAAAGACGAGAAGATACGGACAGCCTGCCGCCAGTGCTGCCTCCGCCATCCGCGGCAAGTCTTCGTACGTGTTCAACACCAGCCCGTCCTGATGTTTCATGAAATAAAAATGCCAGCCAATGGCTTCCGCGAACTTCGCGGGGCGCACCGGCTTCTGCACCCAGGTGGACAACCAGTCACGATGCTCCGCCGCCACCGCGTGCCAGTCTCCCTGATGCACCACAATGCGGACGGGGGCCGATGTCCATGCCTCACCCGGTGGAACGCGCCGTGGCTGGAC
Source organism: Verrucomicrobia bacterium ADurb.Bin006 (assembly GCA_002071485.1). GTDB lineage: Bacteria > Verrucomicrobiota > Verrucomicrobiia > Limisphaerales > J093 > MWFF01. The sequence goes on from MWFF01000124.1 coordinate 2,077, forward strand.
GGTTGCCAGGTCCAGGGTGCGTCGGATGGGTTCCCGCGCTTTCTCAACCACCCTATGAACGAAAAAATCCAGAATGGAAAAATCGGTGTGCCGTCCTTCCAACGCAATGCCGCGCTCGTCATTCCCAAAATCGTACCACGCGCTGCCCAGATGTTCAGGATACCGGAATACCCGCTTCTGGTTGCCTTCGTTCCAAGTGAGATGGTCCCGCCCCAACCCCGACCCCAGCGGATCCCGGATTCTGCGGCCAAACATCGAAGGACCAACCAGACTGGCGCCCGGCAGGGGTGCGAGGCCCCGAACCCAGGGGAACATGGTTTCTTCGATGGTTTTCGGACCGCCGTTCGTCACGTCGAGCGTTGCCAAAATCGCGGCCCCTTCCAACCGGAGCGTTGCGACCGCCTTGATTCCTTCGAGTTCGTAGTGCAGCAGTGCCGCTTGTCCTTCGACGGAGAAGCGCGGCCGGCGGGCATCCAGGTGCCCACCCAACCAATCGCCTTCGGGAACGATAAATCGGAACAGCAATGCCCGGTCGGGAGCGCCGACATATTCCGCGCCGGATCGCTTGTCGAAGATGGACGCAAATCCGCCCGTCTCCGCATCGAGGGTCACCGCGAGTTCGTCATTCTCCAGCCGGATCAACTCGTCGTGGTTCGGCGTCCCTGAAGGTTGAATTTGCGCGGACGCGACGAGTGCAAAAATGGTCACGCAGCATGCAACCCATAGGCAGCGTCCCATGCGCCATGCGCCCGGAGAAGTGTCCGACAACCTTGCGGCGGAGAGACCAGGTTGAGCGAACGATTCACGGAAAACGGCCGCCGTCTGGGCGAAAGGACTTCCTGTTGCTTGCCGGCAGTGTGGGTTTCTCATGACATCAGACTCCTTGGATTCGTGTGCTGTGGCCGGCCCATTCCTTTTCGCGGAGGACAAACTTTTGCACTTTGCCGCTGGGCGTCCGCGGCAGTTCAGATAGAAATTCGATACGGCTGGGGCACTTGAAAGCGGCAAGTCGTTCGCGGCAGAATTTGATCAGTTGCTGCGCTGTAACTCTGGCTGCCGGCTTAACCACTACGAAGGCTTTGAGAGTTTCCCCGTGCGCCCGATCCGGAACGCCAATTACCGCAACTGCCGCCACCGTCGGGTGCTCCATGAGGGTTTCCTCGATTTCAATCGGCGATACGCGCTCGCCATCGAGAATGACGACGTCATGGCGGCGGTCCCGTAATTCCAAGTAGCCATCAGGCTGGACGACAGCCAGGTCACCGGTGTGAAACCAACCGTTCCGAAAGTCACGGGCGGTGGCCTCCGGCTCCTTATAGTAACCGGGGGAAACCGCCGCTCCTCGCATGATTACTTCGCCAAGCGTTTGTCCATCCGCCGGCACCTCGCGCATCTTTTCGTCCACAACGCGCACGGCGTCACCTGTCACCATTGGCACCCCTTGGCGGTGCAGTTGGCGGGCCCGCTGGGCAGGCGACAACTTGGCCCAGTCAGACTGCGGATCGCAGATGACATAACCGCCGCAGGTTTCAGTCAAACCGTAACCGTGTATGAACCGCGCTCCCAACGCCTCCCATTGCTCGATGAATTCCACCGAGGGCGGAGCCGCTCCCACGAACAACGTGAGCGGTTGCTCTAACGCAGTCGAGCGTTCGGAACAGTTGAGCAAAAGTGACAGGCGGCTCGGCGACCCGCAAAGGTGTGTGATCTTCTCCGTCGTGATCAGTTTCCATACTGCGTTCGGCTCGAACTCTCGCAGACAGACATGTGTCGCCCCGACCGCCGTTGCCGCCCAGGCCAGTCCCCAGCCGTTGCAGTGAAACATGGGCAACGTCCACAGCACGTTGGAGTCCGCCGAAAGCCCGAGATGAATGATGTTTGCCAGCGCGTTGATGTACGCCGACCGATGGGAAATCATCACACCTTTGGGTTTGCCCGTAGTGCCGCTCGTGTAGTTGAGACTGATCAATTCGTCTTCGCTCTGGAGGCGCCACTCGAGGGCTTTGTCGCTGCCCGTGGACAAAAATTTTTCGTAAGTTGTCTCTCCGCGCGGCTTGCCCCGGTGTCCGTCCGCGATGTCAATCATCTTGAGCGCGCCATCCAAATGATTGCGCAAGGGACGCACGCGACCGCTGAATGCGGCGTCCACAAACAGAAACCGCGCGCCGGAGTGATTCAGAATGCAGGCGATATCGCCGGCGGTCAGCCGCACGTTGATCGGCACAAGCACCCCCCCGGCCAGAGGTACGCCGAAATGGGCTTCCAAGAATGCCGGCGTGTTGCCGCAGATGTATGCAACACGATCGCCCGCCGCCAACCCCGCTTGGCGCAGGGCGGAGGCCAGTCGCCGCACGCGTCGCGCAAACTCGTTGTAACTCTGAGCCTGCTGACCAAAACGGACTGCAAGCTTGCGTGGATAAACCTGCGCACTCCGCTCCAGAAACCGGAGTGGCGTAAGCAGGGTTTCGGGTGTGCGGATTTCCGCCGGTGGATTTCTCGTCGCGACGCTTGGCGATTCATTGGCAGGCTCCGCCACCCGCTTGATCAAATCCGAGGCGGTCGGAAACGGAGATTTTTTTACCAGTTCCACAAATGCCTTGGCCCCCGCCGAGAACTCCGGTCCACGCCGACTGATCAACCCAAACTGGTGCACCAGCCTTGGCTGGGTGATTGGCACCGCAACCAAGTCCTGGCGCGAAACGGCGGCAGCCAGCTGCGGCATCAACAGGACTCCCAATCCTGCCTGAACCAAGGCGATGGCCGTCTCCTTGTCGCTGCATTCGCAGGCGAAGTGTGGCTCGAATCCGGCCCGGCGGCAGGCTTCGAGCGTTTCCTGGTGCGCCGCGCCACGCTGTGCAACGAAAGATTCGGATGCCAGTTCGTGAAGCGCAAGGCCGGGCTTGCTCGCCAGCGGGTGATCGCGCTGCAACACGGCCAAAACCGGCTCCTCCCAGACTTTCTCGATCTCGAAAAGCTCCTGGTTCACAGGCAACTCCAGGAACCCCACCTCCGCACTGGAATCTTCCACTCGAGCCGCCACGCCGAGACTGTCGTCCTCTTCAAGCGCCAGCTTTACGCAGGGAAACTCGCGGCGAAACTGCTGGAACACTTCAGGGAGCCAGTAGGAGCCCAATGCGGGCACAAAAGCTACGGCCAGCCGCCCCGCCCGCAAGTCCGAAACCTCCGCTACCGCCTGCTTGACCGAGTCAGCCATGCTCAACAAGGCCTGCGCCTTCTCAAACAGGATTTCGCCGGCCGGAGTCAAAACGCTCTGCCGCTGGCTGCGAACGAAGAGACTGGCGCCCACCTCGGTTTCCAGTTTCTTGATTTGCACACTCAATGCCGGCGTGGCCAGATCCAATCGCCGTGCCGCCTGCGTGAAACTGCGCTGTCGGGCAACCTCAACGAAATACCGCAGTTGGTAAAGCTCCATAACCCAATCAAGTTCCGTCGCTCCAACGAATGTCACCTGGAGACGGCCCGCGTGAACGACGGGTTCTTTGTGCCACGACAACGTTGCTCCAGCAAGCAATGGTCGCGGGCTCAAAGTTTATTTTTTACTAATTTATTCTTGACTCGGTTAATTTTTGCAATCAAAATTGCCGCCTCTTAAACCAGCATAACGATTGTTGTTGATGAAAACGAGCACCCGTTTCTCCCTGGTCAAACGCTTCGGTCTTTTTCTGATCTGCCTCGGTGGTCTGCTGCTTCCAGCCGCGCCGGGCCTTGCCGCCAGCGGCAAGATATACGTGTTCACCAGCAATCCCGCTTTGGAAGAGGGCACGAATAATTTTGCCGGATTTTTGCGTGGGCTGGGCTATACGGTCACCGTGCTGCCAAATCCCGGGGGCAGCCCGTATGAAATCCTGGACGTGATCGGCACCACCAATGCAGCCTACCAAGCGGAGTTGATAGCGGAATTAACCACCAACTACGATCTGCTCATCATTCATCGCAATTACGGGAGCTCCACTCTTGCGAGTTCGCCCGCGGAAGTGGCAATCTGGAACAACCTCAAAGTGCCGATTCTGTGTGCCAATGCACCTTACGTGCGCAACAACCGGTGGAAATGGGTTGATACTGTCAACAGCGGCTCGATCGCGTCTCCCAAGGAACTCACCTTCATCTATCCCGATCACCCGATTGTGGCGGGGTTGAACGCGGATTTATTTGTCACGAACAATGTGCCGGCCGGCTACGGCGGAGCGTTCAATGTGGATGCCAGCACTCCCGAGGGAGGCCCTTACATGCAGGCCATCGCCCAGGCGAATGTGATTTATTCGCCGCTATGTCTGGCTGTATGGGACGAAGACGGCGGTGCGACGCGAGAGTTTTACGCGGGCAGTGGCCAGACTTACACGCACCGTCGCGTGTTTTTTGAAATGCACGAGTATCGTAAAGAGGGGAGTTGGGGTGACATCAGTTGGAACGGTAATCGTCTCTGGGCCAACGCGGTGGCTTATGCCATGACGGGCACGGTCCCGCCCGCGCCGCCGGCCATTGGAGATTACGATCCTATGGATGGTTCGCAATATAACCTCACGGCCACGACGTTCAGTTTCCAGACAACCTCCCCGCAGACGATTCCCACCAGCGGCATTCAGGTGGTCGTAAACGGGCATGATGTTTCGAGCAGCCTCAGCTTCGCCGGCACGCCCACCAGTCGGACCGTGAGTTACAATGGTTTGGTACCGAATCAGGTTTACAACGTCAGCATTTCGGTCAGCAACGCAGCGGGCGTCAATCTGGCTTCCGTTCAGTTTGACACGTTCGATCCCGCCAAGGTGGTGGTGCTATATCCCGATTTCATCTATCCGGATCTTGACATCGTGTTTACCGGCTACCTCAGTGCGGGAAACTATCGCGCCTTTATGCAATCCAAGTCGTCAACGCCACAAGTGCCGGGTCTTTCGCAAACCAGTCCTTATGACCCTTCGCCTACTCCCCTGCTTAAAGGCGTGTTCTACCTGCCGGGCTCCATGACTGCCCACCGGTTATTCCCGCTATCGGATGCCATGCGAAACCAAGTAATTGTGCGGGTAACCGAAGATGCGGTGAGTTTTGTCTCGGAAACGCTCGCTGATATGCCGACGGCGCTCTATTTGGTACCGGCGCCTGACGCACCCGCCACCATTCTGCCCACGCTCGGAAAAGCCGTGCCACATCCCGACCAAACGGCGGTCTCGGTTCTTGCCGCGGTGCATTTGGACCTCGTGGACGGAGACACGCAGGTTACGCCCGGCAGCGTGCAACTTTTTCTGGATGACATGGACGTCACCAGCGCGGCACAAACTTCCATCAACGACACGGCTTCCGGCGTAAGTGTCAACCACGCGCCGCCCAACTTCCTGACTCCCGGCACAGTGCATACGGTCAAAGTGATGTATGCCGATAACGCCGCTCACTCATTCACCAACGAGTACTCCTTTTTCACGGAAACGATGCCGGTGCTGCCGCCGGCACTGGCCCTGCCACCAACCAGTGGAATTTCGACCGGATTCAACCTCCGCATCAGCATGGCTCCGAATCATCCGGATCCAGTGTTTCAAAACACCGTTGATCGCGCCGAAAAGCAGCTTGCCGGATTGCTGGCCGGCCCGTCCGGTCCGGTGACAAATGCCATCAGCGGTTCAACCAGCGCCAGCGCTTGTACCGAAACGAAGGTCATCAATTACAAGCAGCGCGCCGACGATGCTAACGAGGGCAAGTTGGGCGGCGATGTGGTGTTTCCCTTCGGCGACGTGGTGCTGCCTTCGCAACTTGCGCTCGAGGCAACGACTTACCTGCAGCTCCCGTCCGGGGTCGTGACGTTCGGCGTTGCGAGCGATGACGGCTTCCGGCTTTACGGAGGCTACGGCACGAATCTGGTGCTTGGCACTTACGATGGTTCCCGCGGCGCCCAAGTGCCTTCCGAATTTCCAGTGTTGGTGTATCAAGCAGGCTTGTACCCTGTGCGGCTGGTTTACTACGACGGCGGCGGCGGTGCCAGTCTCGAGTTCTACACCGCGAACAACGCTTCAGCGCCGAACACTCTCGGTCGGGTGCTCGTCAATGGAACCGACGACTCCGACGCGGTCTTGATAAGGGCCTATCGCGCCGCCCCGCCTACGTTGGGCATCCAGCCGGATGCGGGCGGGTTGACGATCTCTTGGGATGGCGCCGGCGACTTCCGGCTGATGAGAACGAGCCAGTTGAATCCGGCTGCCTGGGAGCCGGTTGGGCAGTCACCCATCGTGGAAGGCTGGCGACATGTCGTGAATGTGACGCCACCGTCCGGCGGCAGCGAATTCTATCGTCTAGAGTTGCAGCCTTGAGCCGTGTTTCGCAAAAGAGAAAGCCCGCGCTTGAACGCTCCCAAGCTCACTGACCTGGCTCGGTCATCGCTCGGTAATACCCGCTCGCGCCGCCCGGTTCCGATGCCAGGTCGAACCACAGTGGCGAATCGGCGTTGCTGTAGGTTCCCACTTGGATCCAGTTCGCCAGGTCCGCCGAAAACTCGAGCCGCATCTGGCGGCCGGGCGGCCCTGTGATCTCGAGGCGCAGCCGCCGGCTCGCCTGATCAACTCCGATCGCAAGCACGGGTGCAGCCGGCCCGATCGTATTCGAGACGTAGATCGCCCCTGCCTCGCCCACTGTTATGAATCGGTTCCGGCCAAATGCGATGCTCCGCAGCTCCTGGTCAAAGTAGAAAAAGCGAGAATCGGTGTCCGTCCCGAGATCGGACCACGAGATCACATTGATGCTCGGTTTGACCCAATCGGACCCCCTGGGCCACTGCTGGATCCAACCGGGCAACCAGACCGTGACGGTCAGGTGGGATTGGGCGACGAAATCGGCAAGCCCGATCTCGATCTCATTCCCATAGCTCCCGCCCGGTTCCGATCCCCAGTCGATCCCATCAGCCGATCGCAATAGGAGATTGAGTGGCATACCGCAATACCGGAAGTGCGCGCAGAACGTCCCACCCTCGAACCGCAAGGGAGGATAGGGCCCCCAGGCCGGAGGTTGCGGGGGCGGAGGACAGGAACGCCCTGGAGGTTGCAGGAGTTCGACCGACCACGAGACCCCATCGTTCGAGCGCAGGATCGGGCCCTTGGGCCGTGGCCCTAGGACCATCCACCGGTTGTTGCCCCAGGCAATATCCGAGAGGTTCTCGGTGGTCACGGGGGCCAGCGAGTGCCAGACTGCGCCGTCGGTCGAACGCAGCAGCGTGCCCGCCGCGCCCACAACCACCACCTGCGAACCGTCGGTCGCCAAGTCCACAAGGTCCGACGCCGTTCCGCTCTCCCGTCGGGTCCAGTTCGAGCCGTCAGGCGAGGTCGCAAGCGCGCCTCCGGAACCGACAGCGATGTACTGCTGCCCGAGGAAACGCACCTTGGCGAAATTCCCTTCGGGGGCCGTCGCGACAGCGGACCATTCCAGTCCGTCCGTGGAGGCCAGCAGGGTTCCCGCGGGTGAGAGCGCGACGAAGACGCCGTTGTGACTGACGATTCCGTGCGGATCGATGTCGGTCGAGTGGAATCGCCAGCTCCAGGACCGGCCGTCGGTCGAGACAAGGTTGACGCCAGACCCCGCGATCACGAATCGCTCGTTTCCAAAGACCACCTCGTACAGGTCGCGCATGGGGTCCGGCGCAGGATCGCGGGCCAGTTCTTCCCAAGTCGCGCCGTCCTGAGAGGTGAAGATTCGGTTTGGGGTGGTCGGATTGGCCGAGACCGGTTCTACGGCGAGGAATCGGCCCGACTCGAATCGGAGATGGGCGCTTGCGAGGCCTCTTACGAGTGCCCAATCGAGGCCGTTGTCGCTGCGGAAAAAACCCCGCGGATCGAGGGCGACGAACACGCCATTCCCGAATGCCATCTTGCCCAACACCGTCCCGTCCGGCTCAAATGGACTAACGTCCACCAAGTTGTGCCATTCGGTGCCGTCGGCGGAAACAAGGAGAATCCGCAAAGTGTAAGTCTTGCAATAGGCGGGGTTGAACGGCCCAAGATCTTGCCTCACGGTATCGCCGCACAACGCGAAGAGCCCGTGTCCGAAAGCCAGCCCGCGCAGCGTATGCCGGAGTGTGAATAAGATTGCAATGTCCGCATCAGGGCCTTGGGGCTGTTGGGCGGCCCACTGGACACCGTCGGTCGAAACCACCACCCATTTCGACCCGCGTGCCATGAAGACGCCATTGCCGAACACCACGTCTTCGAGGTTGTCTTGGGTGACATTGGCCCGGAGTGTCCAGAGGGTGCCGTCGCTGGACGTCAGCACCGTCCCGGCGTCGCCGACCGCGACATAGGTCCCTGCCCCATAGGCAGCGGCCCGGAGTGTCCGGGATGTCGGTGCCGCCTGGATCGACCAAGCCAGTCCGTCCGTGGACCGCAGCAGGGCCCCGCCTTCACCGAGGGCGAGGAGGCTCGATCCCGCGTCCGCCACCGCCACGAGGTCCGCGCTCGTCCCGGTGGTTTGACTTTCCCACACGAGGCCGTCGTCTGAGGTCACGATCGTGCCGCCATCGCCAGCCGCCACGAAGCGGCCCATCGCGAAGAGTCCCGATCGGAGTTCGTTGGTGGTTGGTGTCGCCGCGCGCTTCCAACTCCCGGTCGCTGCATGGTGGAGAATGACGCCGCCGTCGCACAAGGCCACGAACACCTGCCCGTCATGCATGAGCGTTCGGGCCTGCGCCGCGGATGGGAATGGGTGCAGCCGAGTCCACTCGACCACCGGCCCCGCGCTGATCGTCCATCCCGCCCAGACGAAGCTCGCCACGGTCAGGACCAATCGCTCGATGGCGCCCAGGCCGCGGGGGGCTGCGCCAACACAACTGGCGCCTGAGGAATGCATAGTACGAATAGGAGTTTGCTTTTTCGAGGTGTCTGAAGTGTAGCTGGGCACAAGGCGTGATGCAATGCAAAACGTGGCAGACTTGTTTAGAGATGCAAACGACCTATCCGCTGAAGATTCAAGCGATCCGTTCGCAGGGTCAACAGCTTCGGCTCTACGTCAGTTTTCCCCTCGCCTTGGCCGCGGCCATCGGCCTCAACCCGGGCGATCAGGTCCAATGGGAGTTATTGGATCGGGGTGAACTACATCTGGTTCGGCTGGAACCTCCGCCTCGTTGGCGCTCACGGGGAGTTTACCGGGTCTGCTCACGGGAAGTTGACCACTTGACGGCGAGGGGCTTGGCTTTC
>MWFF01000125.1 GCA_002071485.1 Verrucomicrobia bacterium ADurb.Bin006
TGGCGTGGTGGCGATGAAAGCCCCAGACCGGCAAGGCGGAAACTTAGGCTAATGGTGGTCCGTGGAAATCCAGGCTAGAAATCGTTTTCATGGCGGACAGAATTGGATGAGTCTACCTCGATGTCAATACTTTCAATACTTAAAATTAAGTGCGTACTTGAACCGGCAGGCAGCGGGCGCTTGAACCCGCTCGTTGCGGATTCCTGAATTCCGGGACCGACCGTTTTGCGATCTCGAAGCGAGAATTGAATCGGGTCACGGCCCATCCCGATGCTCTCCTTGATGATGACGGGTTCAAAGGTTCTCGCTCCCGATCTTTTTCATCGCCTTTGGGCCGCTCGAATTCCATCCTGCAAGAAACATCCTTGCCCATGAATGCACTGAATCGACGCCAAGCCATCGTTCGCACCGCGTGCACGGCCGCCGCCGGCGCGCTTGGAGCCGTCCTGCCCGCCCGCTCAGCCGCCGACTCGCCCGCGCAACCGTCATCGGGCGAGGCGCGTCCGGTCACTGTCGGACTTGCGACCTTCGGTTTCACCACGTTGAGCAACGCCCAGTTGGCCAAGGAACTCTCCGATGCCGGCGTCCGCACCATCCAGCTTTTCCTGAGCCAGACCGACAGCAACTTCTGGCGGTACAACTCGCGCTCGGATCTCTCCGGGCTCACGCCCGACCGATGCCGGGCCATTGCCGAGACGTATCGGCAGGCCGGAATCGCCCTGCACAGCATCGGCGTCTATACGAACCTGATCCATCCGGACGCAGCCGAACGGAGCGCCAACCTCGAGTATTTCGAGTCGATGATGCGCATCGGGGGCGCGATGGGCGTCAAGGCGTTCATTACCGAGGCCGGGGATTACCATGCGCCCGAGGCGGCGGGCATCGCGTATCATTTTCGCGAAGAGGTCTGGCATCGGATGGTGGCCACAGGCAAGGAGCTGGCAACGCTGGCCGAGCGTCACGACGCGGTGGTTCTCGTGCAATAGGATCGGCAGTATGGGCATTTGTCAACTATTTAGATGCGACCCTACCGCTTTTTGAAACATCGGACGAGTTCCAGGGAACGGGGAGCGCGCGGCGGCGGCGCAAGTGCGGAACGCGGATCGAAGTCGGCCGTATCGAGGGGCGGCGAAAGGTCGGGCAGGGGACGGGACTGGCTGTTTCGGTTGGCGGCGTTGACGCTGTTGCCGCTGTTGGCGCTGGCGATGGTCGAGGGGGGATTGCGGCTGATCGGATTTGGCCATTCGACAAGTTTTTTCAAAAGAACCCGCATTCGGGAGCGCGACGTCTTCGTCGAGAACGACAAGTTCGGCCTTCGGTTCTTCGCTCCTGAACTGGCCCGGAGTCCGGCGCCGGTTGTGATGACGGCCGAGAAGGGCGCCGGGACCTGCCGCATCTTCCTGTTCGGCGAGTCGGCCGCCCTGGGAGACCCCCGGCCGGCCTACGGGATGGGCCGTTACCTCGAGGCGCTGCTGTCGGAACGATTTCCCGGGACCGAGTTCGAGGTGGTGTGCGTGGCGATGACGGCGATCAACTCGCACGCGGTCCTGCCCATTGCGCGTGAATGCGTCCGCCACCAGGGCGATCTCTGGGTGATCTACATGGGGAACAACGAGATGGTGGGACCCTTCGGGGCGGCGACGGTCTTCGGCCGGCAGGTTCCGGGGTGGCTGTCCATTCGCCTGACGCTGGCATTGAAGAGCACCCGGCTCGGGCAGGCGTTGGAATCGCTGATTCGGAAGTGGGGCAAGAAGTCAGCCGGTCCCTGGAGCGGGATGGGGATGTTTGCCGAGCAACAGGTGGCGCCGGACGATCCGCGACGGCAGATTGCGCACAGGCACTTTGCGCGAAACCTGGAAGCCATCCTGCGCCTGGCGGGCAAAGCGGGGTGCCCGGTGGTCTTGAGCACGGTGGCCAGCAACCTGCGCGATTGCGCGCCGTTCGCGTCCGCCCATGCGGCCTCGATCACGCCCGCGGCGGCGGCTGAGTTCGAGGCCCTGTGTCAGGCGGCAGCGACCCATGAGGCCGGCGGGGACCTCGACGCGGCCTTGGCAAGCTACCGTCGCGCGAAGGGATTGGACGCGACCTATGCCGAGCTCGATTTCCGCCTTGGTCATTGCCTCTTGCGTCGCACGAATGCGCTCGAGGCCGGGGACGCGTTCAGGCGCGCGCGCGACTTCGACGCGCTTCCTTTCCGAGCCGACTCGGCGATCAACGGACTGATTTGCGAGGCCGCGGCGCGGCATCGGGGCGGGGACGTGCGGTTGGTTCGAGCCGAGGAGGCATTGGGTGCGCAGGGTGCGGCTGGCGTGCCTGGGGCGGAGTTCTTCTTCGAGCATGTTCACCTGAACTTCGCGGGCAATTACCGTCTGGGGCGGCTGTTGGCCGAGGCGATCGAGCAGAGCCTTCCTTTCTCGATCACGCGGGGGCGCGTCGCGGAGTGGGCATCGCAGGAGGCGTGCGAGCGGCGGTTGGGGCTGACGGAATGGAACCGGGCGGGGGTGCTCGAGGATGTTTTGCGCCGGCTGCAGGCGGCGCCCTTCACGCGTCAGGCGAATCATCAGGCCCAAATCGATCTTTGGCGGAAGGAGTGGCAAGGGATCGAGAACCGACTGACGCCTGAGCGCGCGGCGGAGGCTCAGGCGGTGTATCTTGACGCCTTGCTGCGCGCGCCGGGGGACCATCGACTCCACGAGGGCTATGCGGAATTCCTCGAGGCGACGGGCCGGCACGAGGAGGCGGGCGCGCAATGGCGGACGATCTGCGGCTTGTTGCCGCATCATTTTGCGGCCTATGTCCACGCGGGCCGCCTGTTGAGACGAGAGGAGCAATGGAATGCCGCGGAGACGAGTTTGCGGAAGGGGCTCGAACTCGAGCCGAGGTCTGGGGAAGGGCATCTCGAGTTGGGACGCGTGCTGGCCGCTCAGGGCAAGCTGGACGAGGCGCTTGTCGAGTACGAGTCGGCACTGCGTTGGCAGCCGGGGAATGCGTCTATTTATCTTCATCTTGCCAACGCTCTGGCGGCGCAGGAGAAGCGGGGTGCGGCGATGGAGGCGCTGGCCAAAGCGATCCGGGTGCAGCCGTCGTACTGGGAGGCGCATTACCTCTTGGGGGTCGAGCTGGCGATGAGCAATCGGATTCCGGAGGCGCGCAAGGAGTTTGAAGAGGTGCTCCGGTGGCGTCCGAACCATGTGCTGGCGCACATCAATCTGGGAGTGGCGCTGGTCAAAGAAGGATTGATTGAGGAGGCCCGGCGGCATTTCGAGGAGGCGCTGCGGCTCGATCCGCAGAATCGAAGGGCGCGGGAGCATCTGAACGCCATCGGGCGGATGATGCGCGGCTCGGGGCCTGGGGGGCCGTAAGGAGAGGTTCGGACCGGCGGGGGCTCGATCGTCGAGCCGGTTATTTCACACGCTTTGCGAGGACCGTAACCGGGCGAGTTGGCGCCTCAGTCCGTTGTGCCCGAGGCGGGCGGCTGTCTTTGTTCGGTGTGAGCGTCTTCGTATTCGCGCACGGGCGCGGGCGCGCCGCCCTGGGCGGGAGTCTGGATGGCGGGCTTCAACAGCCGCTTGGGCCGGGTTGCGGCGCGGGCGAGGTCGGCTGGGGAGACGGTGATTGGGCTTCGGATCAACTCGGGCACGTTGAAAGTCTCGATGCAGGAATCGAAGTAGGCGGGATCGCGTTGTGGGAGGAGGAAAGGCTTCGAGAAGCGGCCCGCTGGATCGACATGGGTGAAGAAGGGGCGGGCGAAGAGCCCATCGAGGCGTTTGCTGCTGAAGACGAGCCAGCGGCCGTTGCTCGACCAGCAGTGCCAGGTATCGGCGGCATCGCTGTTGATGTCGAGACGCCGATGCTCCCGGGTGGCGAGATCGAGCAGGTGGAGATCGCTCGAAGGCTGGTAGATTGGGAAGTGGCCGTAAGCGCACAACCCGTAGACCAGGAACCGGCCGTCAGGGGAGACCCGCGGTTGAACGGCGCTTCGGGCGGTTGCCTCGGCGGAGACGATTGTCTCGGGTTCTCCCCAGCGATCGAGTTCGAGGTCGTAGGCGACACGCATCAGATCGTATCGCACCTGGCGGAAGCGTCGGCGGTCCATGTTGCCGAGCTTTGGAGCGCTCGAGAAGTAGAGGGCGCGTCCGTCCGGCGCCCAGCAGGGCCAGGTCTCGAGCCGATCCGGCCGGGCGATGGCCGGCGGTGAGACGACGGTATTGGAGTCGACGCGGTAGATTCCGAGGTCGGAGTCGGCGTCGAAGACGTCGCGCGTCTCTCCCTTGGTATGGAAGAAGAGCGAGAGCTTGTTCGCGGAAGCGGCCAGCAGGCGTCCGCTGGGGTGCCAGGACATGTAGCCGGAGGTCTTGGCCACCGTGGCGACCTGATTGGATGCGATGAGGAGCATGGGATTGCCGCTGTCCTGGGTGCGGATGTGGAGCGCCATGTGATCGGGGCTGTGTTGGAGGAAGGTGTGGCAGTTCAGGCAGCCGCGTCCGAAGCGCGTGTTTTCGAGCACGGGCGTTTCTTTGAACGTCTCGAGATCGCGCTGATAGATGCCCATGGTCCGGTAGATATTGTAGAGGGGCAGCAGACGCCGGTAGACCAGATGCCCATCGAGTTCATCGGGCGCAACGCGGTTGGTCACAGCCTGAAACTCGAACCACTCTCCCTCGCGGCTCAGCACGGCGATTTCGATCAGGATGTGGCTGCCGACGTTCGCGCGCAGCAGGTCGTTCCAGGGCCTGATGGGGATGGCCACCCGCGGCGATCGCCCTGCCAGATCGATCGGCGAACCCGCGGGACCGGACAAGCGCGTGCGAAAGCGAGCGCCATCCTCCTGGATGATGAAGTTCATGGGAGCGATGTTCGGAGGCAGCACGATGTCGGTGTAATCGGGCGCGAGGCGTGGCATTCGCGGCGGGGAAGGCGCCGCCGTGTCCGCCGCGGCGGACGCGACGTGGAGTGAGGCGAGGAGGCAACCGAGCGCGATCCGGCAAGTGTTGGGGTGGAGACGAAGGTTCATTGGCGGCCTGTGGTGTGAGTGGGCCGGATCGCGCCGAAGGTCATTCCGAACCGCTGATAGAACCAGAACGTGTCGCCGAATCCGGCTGCGAGCCGCTCAGGAAGGTCGGCGACACGCGCGCTGTCTTTGTCGAGGTGAGCCAGGAACTCGCCGTAACGGCGGATCGTGTCGGGGCTAACACGGCGTCCGGCGATTTCGGTTTGGTTGGATTCCTTGGAGGCGAGGTGGGCGATCATCGCCTCCTCGACGTGGCGGGGTGTTTCCCAGATGCCGTGTTGGTCCAAGGCGCCAAGGGTTTGGAGGAGCGGTTCGGATTGGCCGTTGAGGAGGTAATGCGCCATCAGATACTCGAAGGCCATGCGGTTGCGCCGATTGCTCTGGAGAAGTTGCCGGAGCAGGAATTCCGTCGGAATCTCGCTGTCCGCGTAGTCCCTGGTTACGAGGAAGGGGCGCACGCGGGCAATGTCGTCTTCGCTGCCGAGGGTTGGGTCGGCTGCCAGCGCCTCGAGGCGGCGGACTGCTTTCTCGCGGTGGAACGGGACCAGGCGGAGGCGGTTGAGGAACACGCGGGCTGCGCGCGGCCGGTCTTGGAGGACGTTGATGCGGGCCAACTGCCAGAGGAGGTGCGGGCGTTGGCCGATGTTCTCGAGGGCTTCGTGGGCGTAATGCTCGGCCAGGCTGATCTGTCCCAGTTCGAGGAGCGTATTGCTCAGGGGGACGCAGACGGCCATGCCTTGGCGCATCGAGGGCAGCAAGGGGGCCCCCTTTCTTTGGGGAAAGGCAAACAAATCCTGGTTGAGCCTGCCGGTGTGGTAAAGCGCCTGATTGATGGCCAACTGCGCGGAGGGATCGGGCATTCGACGCAGACTGCGGGCGGCCTCGAGCACGCGCTCCCAACGGCTCTGCTGGGCTTCCCACGCGATCCGGATCAGCGGCTTGCGGTCCCAATCGAATGAGGCGGCCAGCAAGGCCACCGACGCGGCCAGGCCCGCGAGGCGCCAGACCCACCGGGTCGGGTGGGGCATGCGCCGTCGCCGTTCGCCAGAGGAGGCTGCAGTCCCGCGCGCCACGGGCGCGCCGATCCCGGCGACCGTCAGGCCCAGAGCGATTGGCAGACACACATGCAGCAGCGCACACACGACCAGTGACAGGCCTGTGCCCCATGGCGTGAAAACGGTGGCAAGGGACATCTCGGGAAAGACCAGGATTCCGCCGGCGATGACTGCCACTGCGAGGCCACACACCACCGGGCTGGTGAAGCGGCCCGACCGGGGCTGGGCAGGAAGTGAGAGTGCGGGCGGGCGCTCGGTTTGCGGCACAGGCTGGTCCTTCTCGCGGACAGTGCGGATTACATTTCGGATTCGCGGCGCGTGTTGGGCGGCTTGGAAGCAGGAGCTGTCGGAATCGAGGCTTGGCTTCATGGCCAAAGCCGTTTCCCACAGAGTGCCCAGCAGCACAAACAGAAGACTCGGGATTGGGCCGGCCACGTAGAACAGCGCGGCCACGGCGAGCCAGAACGAGCCCCAGCGGAGGCCGGATGGGACCGGTCGCCAGACCTGCCACGCCACGGCTCCACAGAGGGCGAGCAGGAGGCCGAAGGCGATTGCGTGCAGCGGAGCATCGTATCGGCCGGCGAGCGCCAGCAGGAGCAATGCGGGCACAAAAGGCAGCCAGGAATGGCATCGTCCGGCCGGTTTGAGGAGCAAGGCCGCTGCGCCCCAGACCAGAGCGGAGAGGCTGGCGGTGACGAATGCGCCGAGCATGGCGCGGCAGTCCGTCTGGGCGAGCCAGGCGGCCGCGTACTCGACCAGCCCGCCCGGGCGGTCGAGGTGATCTGCGAGGAAATCGGAGTTGAGGAAGAAGACCGGACCCGCATGGTAGTAGCGCAGAGGCGGGTCAATCCGGAGTTCGATATAGAGCCAGGCCGCAAGGAACAACAACGCGACGGGGAGCCAGGACGTCTTGTGCGGCGGAGTTGGTAGGGTGGGGTGAGAAGCCTCAGACGCCAACGCCTCGGCGGGGTGCGGGGGCGGAGTCTGCTTCGCGGCGGTGGCGGAATCCGGTGTCTGTTGCTGTTTGCGACGTCCCATGACAGGTGCTCTTCCAGCCGGCGGCGGTCCACATTCTGGGGTCTACGGTTTCGCGACGGTCACGAATCAGTGCAACATGCGGGCTAAGGGTCTGTGCAAGAATCAATCCCGGTTTTGCTCGAGGGGATTTGGCTCGCTGACGCGGCGCGACTAGGGAGTATACCCGCAGCGGTCTGTGACCGAGGAGCAATCGTGCGGCCGCGGGACCATCGAGCCAAAGCCCCCCAGCCCTTCGGGGCGGGGCGGCACCGGGCCATCTGCGTCGTTCCTCGGTCGGTCGAGTATCTCAGGGGATACAC
>MWFF01000126.1 GCA_002071485.1 Verrucomicrobia bacterium ADurb.Bin006
TGCAGACCTGACGCAAAACGGTGAGTTTGCCCGCGGTTGGGGCTTGGTGTTTTTTCATGACCTGCCGTGTGGCAGGTTTTCGTCAAGCTTCCAACCATTTTTTTCGCCAATTCCTGTGGGATGGCTGTGTTTTCGGTTTGCAGGTGCATGTCGGCGATCAAGGCAAGGTCCGCTGGCGCAACATCCGGGTGAAGGACCTGGGCAGGAGCGAGTGGACACCCTTCTTCCTCAAGGGCGCGGACGGCAAGTACAAGCTCAACGGGGCGCATTTCGTTCTGCCCAACGACTGGTCGTTCGAGCACGAGAAAGGGTATCTCAAGGGGGTCCACCGCCAGGACGAGAAACGCGACGGGCTGGTCGTCTCCGACGGCTCATATGACAACTTCATCGCGCGTGTGACCTACCGCATTTTCGGCGGGAACAGCGCGCTCTATTTCCGGGCCGAGGAGGTCAATACCCCATGGCTGCTCAAGGGATTCCAGAATGAGATTGCGGGCAACAACAAAGACTCTGCCCTGTGGCACACGGCGGGCGACAAGACACCGGGACGCGGCTGGGTGGCGGCAAACGACGAGTTGGTGGGGAAGGTCCGCAAGGTGGACGATTGGAACACGACCTGCACGGCCGCCTGCGGCGACCGGATCGTCAGCATCCTCAACGGCTTCAAGACAGTCGATATCGTGGATCCGCTGTGCGAGAAGAGCGGCAAGGTGGCCCTCCAGTTGCACGGCAGCGCAAACGTCGAGATGTGGTTCAAGGATTTCGAAATCCTTGTCATCACGCGCGAGATGAAGGCGCTCATCGACCGTTAGCGAATCAAGTTTTGGCTTGAATCAGCATCCGGTTGCTGCCATAAGGCGCGAACTCTGCATGGCCGCCCCTTCATAAAGGCGAACGAATCGGTTGAACCATAAACGAGCAGGAGTCAAGGATGACGGAAAACAAAGTGAGTTGGGTGTATCCACGATTGCAGTTGGCCTACTTGCTGCAATTTGCGATTTGGGGCAGTTGGTCCGTGGCGCTTGGGGGTTACTTGAACGGCAAGATGAGCGGCGCGCACGTCGGCGCCCTCTACATGGCCATACCGTGGGGAGCGATCATTGCCCCCTTGTTCATTGGTCCCATTGCGGACCGTTTCTTTTCGGCTCAGAAGGTCCTGGGGCTGCTGCATCTGATCAGCGGGGCCGCCCTGGTAGCCTGCGGGATGATCTGTGCCAGGGCGGAGACCGCCGCGGCCGGTGGCGCAGTGACTGTGCCGTTCGGATCGCTCATGGTGTTGATGCTCATCTCCGGCATCTGCTACATGCCGTCCCTCCCGTTGGTCAATACGGTCGTCTTTAAGCACATACCCGACTCGGCCTCGGCACCGAAGGTCTTCATTTTCGGAACGATCGGCTGGATCGTGGTCAACCTGGTGGTCGAGGTATTCGCTGGAGGCGCATCGAGCCCGACGTTCTTCTTCATCGGCGGCTGCTGCGGCATCGTCATGGGGCTGTATTCGCTCACACTGCCGGACACGCCGCCCAAGGGTGCATCCACCCAGGGGGCCAAAGACGCATTCGGACTTGGGGCGCTGGCGATGTTCAAGTCCCCGACATTCACCGTGTTCCTGCTTTGCGCGTTCATGGTGAGCATCTTCGGCAGCAACTACTTCTTCCCGTCTGTCGTCGCTTACCTGAGCGAATACGGTTACCCGGCGCCGGTGGCGCTGACGACGCTGAATCAGTTCTCCGAGTTGTTCTTCATGGCGATCCTGGCCTTCTGCGTGGCGCGGTTCGGACTCAAGTGGGTGTTGGTGATCGGGATGAGCGCCTGGGCAGTCCGGTATTTCATCTTCACCCAGGAGGGATTCCTGTTCGCTCTCATCGGACTGCTCTGTCACGGCATGGCATACGCCTTCCTCTATACCGCGGCCTACATGTTCGGCGACCGGGTCGCCCCTGCTCATCTCAAGGCAAGCGTCCAGAGCCTGCTTGCCTTCCTCCTTCTGGGGATCGGCCAGGTCCTGAGCGGATATCTATTTGGCTACCAGATTGATCGGTCGGCTCCCGCAATCACAACGACCGTTGTGACCGAGGAAGGCAAGGTCGCCAAGAGCCTGCCAGCCTGGAACGTGCCGGAAATGGAGACATCGGCCTGGCGTTATCTTGATCTGGCCAAGTCGGTCAAGTACATCGGAGGCGACAAGACGGTCTTCAACTTCGGCGAACATCTCGGCAAGTACACCAAGGAAGACGGCTCGATCGCCATCGAGAAACTGCCCGACGTCTGGGAATCGGGCGGCGTCTCCTACGGCAAGGATGAGTTGAAGGCGACGTTCGACAAGATCGGCATGCCCCTCACCCGCGAAAAGTACCTCCAGGCCCAGCGACACAATTGGACCAAGTTCTTCGTGCCGCCGGCCATCTTCGTCTGCTTCTGGGTCTTCCTGTTCATCATCTTCGGCAGGGAACCTGTCAAGGCCCAGGAGGAGCCCGCGAAAGCCTGAAGACGCACGCATGGTTTTGTCCTCCGGCCCGGGAGCGATTGCCGCTTCCCGGGCCGTGTTCCATTCATCGAGTGGCTGTTGGATTTGCTTGCGGCTGCCTGCGGCCCGAGCATAATGCGCCCCGAACGAAGCGATCGCGGCCGGCTGGCATGCGCGAGTAGCTCAATTGGATAGAGCGTCGGCCTCCGGAGCCGAAGGTTATGGGTTCGACCCCCGTCTCGCGTACCAGCTCACATTTCGTCGCAGCCCTGACGGCGCTGAGCGAAAACACCTATCTATCTGCCATCCGCGCCGGGATGGTCTCCGTCGTCCCCCTGACGATCATTGGCGGTCTGTTCATGATCGTGGCTTACCTGCCGGTCCCTGGCTGGGAAAACCTAATCGCCCCCTATCAGCAAGTCCTGCAGGTCCCGGTCAGCGCCACGTTCGGACTGCTCGGGGTCTTTGTCTCTTTCGCGATTGGGTACGACCTGGGAGAGCGCCTCGAACAGGAACCGGTCGTCAGCGCCTCGCTGGCGACGCTGGTGTTCCTGATGCTGCAGATCAGACTCGAGGATTTGAGTCTCGATATGGACAACCTCGGTTCGAAGGGGCTTTTCCCGGCAATCGTGATCGCCGTCATCTCGGTGCGGCTTCAGAAGCTCTTTACCGACACAGGAGTCGTCATCAAGCTGCCGGCCAACGTCCCGCACGTGGTGTACGAGTCGTTTCTTTCGTTGATTCCCATGTGTTTCCTGGTGCTCGGGTTCTGGTTCATCCGGTTCGTCCTGGGGATCGACATCAACCGGATCGTTCAGACTGTGTTCGAGCCGCTGGTGTTCGCCTTGAACACGCTGCCCGGCATCCTCGTCTACGCCTTTCTCGTCACCATGCTCTGGTCGGTAGGCATTAACGGCGACAACGCCATGGACGCCTTGGTCGCCCCCATCTTCCTTCAGTTCCTGACGGAGAACGTCGCAGCCATGACCCATGGCCAACCCCTTCCAAACGTGACGGCCTACGGCTTCTTCACCACATTCGTCAATGTGGGCGGGACGGGGGCAACCATCGCGCTAGCGCTCATCATGGTGAACTCGAAGGAGCCCGGCTTCAGGAAGATCAGTCGACTCTCGCTGCCGACGCAGGTCTTCCAGATTAACGAACCGATCTTCTTCGGCTTCCCCATCGTGCTCAACCCGGTCTTCATGATCCCGTACGTGCTCAATGCCATGATCCTGACCGCCGGCACGTATTTGCTGATGGATTGGGGGATCATCAACAAGCCCTTCGTGAACGTGCCCTGGACCACCCCGCCCATCATCGGGCATTACCTTGTCTCGGGCGGGGATTGGCGTGCGGCGGTGTGGGGTGTGCTGTCGATCTTCATCGCCATGGCCGTCTACTTTCCGTTCGCAAAGGCGGCCGAGAGGCAGCGTCTGCGCGCGGAAGCGATCGGGGCGGCTTGCGAATAGGCGGGTTAGACCTCAGGCCGTCTGGGCGAAGAGGCGCAGCGACTCGTCCATTTCCTCGGTGCTCTCGGCCCCGAGTGTCATCGCATCGAGCAGGCCGAGACCTGTGGCAAAGCGCATGCATTCCTCTTTCATCTGCGCCAGGGTGCCCTCGCCATAGATTTTCATCCCGATGAGCGCCTTGCCGTTGGCTTTCGCCGTTTTGAGGATCGACACGACTTCATCGACCGGCCCATCCATCTTGGCCCCTTTGGGGTTGATACGCGCCAGAATCACGTCGACCCAGGGACAGTTCGCTGCGTTCTTGAGCGCGCCGAAATTGTGGCAGGAAACGCCCACGGCGCGGATTTGCTTCTTATCCTTGGCTTCGGCCAGGGCGTCCATGTACGGTCGCATCTCCTCCTCCCACTCCGGGTTGTCGAGGCAATGGAGCAGGACAACATCGAGATAGTCTGTCATCAGCTCATGACGAAACCGCTGGACGGCCATTTGGGTCGATCTCCGCTTAAAATCCGCCGGCACTTGCGAGGGTTGGCCGTCATAGCGATACCAGAGCTTGGTCAGGATGGTAACCTTGTCGCGCGGCAGCGACTT
This sequence comes from Verrucomicrobia bacterium ADurb.Bin006, assembly GCA_002071485.1. Lineage (GTDB taxonomy): Bacteria > Verrucomicrobiota > Verrucomicrobiia > Limisphaerales > J093 > MWFF01. The sequence continues at coordinate 4,531 of MWFF01000126.1, forward strand.
CAGGACTTCGCGAAAGTAGACGTGCGAGCCGTACAGATCCGCCAGATCGAAAAACGTGATCCCCCGGTCGTAATCGTGGCGGAGCAGGGTCGTGAGCTTCTCGAAGCCCATGCGGGTGTGATTGGATTGCCGATTGCCGCCGTTCATGCCCGTTCCCTGACCAATGCGCGAGAGGATGATGCCGGTTTTGCCCAGGGGGCCTTGCGGGGGGGCGTCGGGGCTGGGGCCGGCCTGTGCGCGCACAACGCTGTACAAGCAGGCGGATGTGCCCGCCAGGGAGGCGAGGAAGTGACGTCGGTCGATGCGTTTCATAGGTGTTCTCATAAAAAGACTATGGCCGGGTTACCACCCGGCCACATCTTACACAAGAAACAACTTTGAGAACTCTTGCTGCCGCTCAGCACCCCGGGGCATCCGCCCCTTCGAAATCTCAATGACAGGTGCAGAATACCCCAAACGACGATCCCGCATAGTCACCAGTTCTGGGGACAAGTGTCACCCCTCCGCTAGCCCCGTCCCAACGGCGCGGTCAATCGCACCACGGTGCCGCCTTCGGGCGCCGGGCTGATTTCGAATCGGCCGCCCACATCCTCCAAACGCTGCCGCATGTTGCGCAGACCGTTGCGGGACGATGCGTGCGCAGTGTCCTCGACGGCGAATCCGCGCCCGTTGTCCTCGATCTCGATCACGTAGGAGTCGGCGCCGAGCTTGAGCCGGATCCAGACGGCGGAGGCGTGGGCGTGGCGAACCACGTTCGTCACCGCCTCCTTAACCGCGAGGAACAGGTTGTGCCGCGCGTCGGGGGGCAGCGCGCAGGCCGGCAGCTCGGCGGGGACATCGAGGCGGCACCGCACACCCGCCAGGGACAGATACTCCTGGGCGTATTTGCTGACATAGGTCATCAAACCGTCGAGCGTGTCGTTGGATGGGTTGACGGCCCAAACGATCTCATCAAGCACCCGCGTGGTGTCCCGAGCCGTCTGGGAAATCTGCCGCGCATGGGCCTCGACTTCCACGGGGTCGGCCTTGTCACCCTCCACCAACTCGCCCAACAGGGCCACCTGCGTCAGGCTCGCGCCCAACTGGTCGTGGATGTCGCGGGCGATGCGCGCGCGCTCGCGTTCGAGCGCTTCCTTTTGTTCGAGCCGCTCGACCTGACGTTTGAGTCTCTGGGTCGAGATCAAATAAACCAGCCCGACAATCGCCCCGAGAAGGAGCGACGCCGAGGCCCCGAGAAACCATGGCGTTTGCCAGAGCGGCGTTTCGACACTCACGGCGAAACTCGCGCCGACCTCATTCCAGATGCCATCCTCGTTCGAGGCCGTGACGCAGAACCGGTATTCACCCGGCGGCAGCCGGCTGTAGCGCGCGACACGGATGTTGCCCGCCTCGGTCCAGGCGCTCTCGTGCCCTTCCATCCGATACCGAAACCGGCCCTTGTCCGGCGCAACGAGGTTGATGCTGGTGTATTGGATCACGAGATGCTCGCGCCCGGCGGGCACCACCACCCGCTCCGGCCATCTCGACTCGATCGAGCTTGTCCCCTGCGGCTGCCCGTCGATGAGCACCGCCTCGATCACCACGGGCGGCGGCCGCGGGTTCACGCGCAACCGTCCGAGGTGGATGCCCGTCAGCCCGCGGACCGTTGAAAACCAAAGCGTGCCGTCGTCCGCCCGCCATGCCCCGGGTTGTGATCCCATCGTGCACTCGCGAGTCGGCATGCCGTCCGGCTTCCCGTAGGTGCGCACGTCCACCAACCCCGTCCCGCCGCGTGCGAATGCGTTCAGATCCCGTCGCGCCACTCGCATCAGACCGGTATTTGATCCGAGCCAGAGGCAGTTCTCGTCGTCTTCGAGCTGGTATCCGATGACGTTGCTTGCAAGGCCCTCCCGAGTTGTGTACAGCGTCCAGGCGCCGTTCTCGAAACGTCCAAGACCGTTTCCAAGCGTTCCCACCCACAGAACGCCATCCCGGTCGAGCCACAACGACGAGACATCCTCTCCCGGCGCGCCGTCCTGTCTGTGCCAGGCCGTGAACCGCCCTTGACTCCAACGGTTGAGTCCGCCTCCCCGGGTTCCAATCCATAAGCCCTCCGCGCCGTCGTCGACGATGGCTCTGACATCGTCGTTCGAGAGACCATCGCGCGTCGTGAAGAGCCGCCAGCCGTCCGGATCGCGCCGCGCCAATCCGCCTGTTGTGCCGACCCAAAGACGTCCCTGGCGATCCTCGTGCAGTGCGGCCACCAGGCGCGGAATCGCATCGCCTCCGACCCGCAGCAGCCGCCCCTCGCGCAACTGGAACAACCCGCCTCCTTGCGTTCCCACCCAGACATCCCCAGCCCGATCCACAAGCACCGACCAGACGGACAGGTGGGTCAACCCCTGCTCTGGACCGTAGCGGCGTCTTTCCGAACCCAGGTAATAGGCCAGCCCCCCGCCGTTGGAACCGACCCAAAGCCCGCCCTTGGCATCTGTGCAGACGGTCTGGACCACCCCTACCCCCAAGTCGGGCGAGACATCGATCGCCTCGAACGCCTGGGGTCTGATCCGGTTGAGCCCGCCCCCGTCGGTCCCCACCCACAGGCTGCCATCGGAGTCGACGCACAGTGAAAAGATGTAGTTGTTCGAGAGCCCGTCGCTCGTCGAGTGCCGCCGCACACGCCCGCCGCCTTCAAAGCGGTAGACCCCCGCCCCGAGCGTGCCCACCAGCAGGTCGCCCTGCCGATCCTCGCACGCACACGCGACCGGCACGGCGCCCCACGGATACGCCCCCAAATCGACCGTGCATCGAGTGCCCTCGAACTGTTGCACGCGGCCGTCCCCCAACCGCCAGTAGCCGCCCGCCGCGCGCGCCACAAGCGCGTCCAAACGTCCCACCGCCACCTCTTCGTCGATCTGGGATTCGAGGTGCCCCGCGCCCGTTGCGGGGCGGATCGAGGCCACACGGCCATCCGTCCCGGCCCAAACCCGTCCCGCGGTATCGACAATGATCGATCGCCGGGCCGTGGGCCGATCGAAACCGAACACGAACGGGCTGAATTGACTGTTCGCGTGGCGCCAGAGCTGACCGTCCGCGGTGTACAACCAGACGGCACCCGTCGCGTCCTGGACGGACGCCACCAAACGCCGGGCCGTCGATCCCTGACCGATGCCGATGCTGGTGAAGACGCCATCCCCGAACAAGGCCACACCTCCGGTCTCCGTGCCAATCCACAGGTTGCCCGCCCGGTCTTCAAGGAGGCTCACGACGTGGCTGTCGCTCAACCCGGGCGTGCTGAGCGCATCGAACACCCGAAAACGAAGTCCGTCGAAACGCACCAGTCCATTCGGGGTGCCGAACCACAGATAGCCGTCCCGAGTCCGAACGATCGCAGTCACCGAATTGCGCGGCAGCCCGACATCCGTGTCCCAGACATCGATCACCTCCCGCCTCCCGCGCGGACCCGACTCGAGCACAGGCGACGCCGAACCGAACGATGTCAGAATCCATGAGCCAAGCGCCACCCACGATGTCAGGGTCGACAGACGGCGCGCGGCACTCGCGGAGCCGAACGTGCCAGTGCCGCGCCGTTGACTGTATCTGTTTCTCAGACCATGCGAGGGCACACGCGATTTACGTACGGCCAGCCGACAAGGTAAAGAAGTTTGAAAGGCGCGGCCGCAAATCCCTTGAGGCCGGCCCCCTTCCATCCGTGTTTCATCCATGTTCGATCCGTGGCTGCCCCCTCCCTGATCGGTATTTCATCCGTGTTCGATCCGTGGCTCTCGATTGATCTCAACAACCCCGCCCACGATCGCGATCCACACTCCACACCGAGTTCATCCTGGAAACCGCTCGCTCCTCGACGGGTTTCGCTCTATGGTCCGCACAATGCGTTGCCTTGGATTCATTCTGGGTCCGCTGGCCCTCGGGGCCTGTTTCGCGGCGGCTGCCGATGTCAATCGCCTGAGCGTCGAGCCCCCGGCGGGCGCGGCGTGGCCCCGCTTCTCGATCAGCACATTGTCGAACCGTGTCGTCCGACTCGAAGCGTCAGGAGACCTCGAAACCTGGCAGGAAATCGCGCGTTCCCACGATGTCCTGATCTCCTACCCGGACATGAGCGCCACGGAGGAAGACACACGATTCTACCGCGCGTCGATCGTTCCCCGGACCGCAGTCGACGATTGGAAGAACCAGGCTCGTTTTCCCGACGACTCCCTTCTCTCCCCAGCGCCCGCGTACGGAGAGATTCTCCCCCGCTGGATCAAGTTCGTCATCGTCCTGGCCGATCCGCATCGAGTGCACTTCCAGGACAGCTCGAAGTACTCCTTCCACTACGATTTCGCCCGCGCCCGGCTGGCGCCGTTCCAATCGTTCACACGCGAGCAATTCGATGCCGTCTCGCTCTGGCGCGCCAATCAGCAGGTTGTCCTGGGCACCGTTCTCTTTGGCCCGACCACGAATCTGCGCGAAATCGGCATTCAGTTCGTCGGGAACGACCCCTATCCGCCAGAGCAGGTGGCCGATTGGTTCGACCGGGTGCGCGCGAGTCTCGTCGCGGGGCCCGAGGTCAAGGTCTTCTATTTCCCAACCTACGAACAACAGGGCGCGGCTGAACTCAATCGGCCCTATTTCGACAGCAGAGGGATTGCGATCAGCTCAGGAGCGCGCTGGGTAATCGCCGATCAATGCTACGCCGCCGGCTGGGCCCTGGGCCGACTCGTCCATGTGCCGGCAGCGGAACTCGACGCCTACTACCGCGACGGGCGGCTGCGCCCGGATGACATCCTGGTTGTGGAGACTGTGCCGTCCAAGATCCCGCCGGTGGCGGGAATTGTGTCGATAGTCCCGACAACTCCCAATTCGCATGTCGCTCTCCTGGCGCAGTCGTTCGGCATCCCCTGTGTGTACTTCGCGGACGCGGCCTCCCGCGATTGGGTGCTGGGCCTGCTCGGGCAGGAAGTGGTGTTGCTGGCCCGCAGCAACTACGGCGCCTGCGACCTGCGAATCGCAAGTGTCGAGGGCCAGCTTTCCGATGACCTGCGCCTTGAATTGCTGGCGCTCAAGACGCCGCCCGCACTCGAACTCACCCCCAAGATAACCTCGGGAACCATCGGCATCAGCGCCGAAGGACTGCGCCCGGCCGACATCGCACGCGTGGGAGGCAAGGCCGCCAATTTCGGCCTGCTGCGCCGCGCCATCCCCGCATATGCGCCCACGCCCGCGCTGGCCCTGACGTTCGACCTGTGGGATGCTTACCTCGACCAGACCCTGCCAACGGGCACCACCACCCTGCGCGCCGCGATCGACGCGAAACTGAGTGGATACTCCTGGCCGCCCGAAATGGCGGCGGTCCAGGACGCGCTGGCCGAGGTCCGCACGTTGTTCACGGACATCGCCGACTTCGATCCCGCGCAGCGCCAGGCCATCCTGACGCTCCTCGACGCCGCTGGATTTGCGCCGGACCGGAAAATCCGCTTCCGGAGTTCCACCAACGTCGAGGACAGCGAGCAGTTCAGCGGAGCGGGCCTATACGACAGTTACAGCGGCTGCCTGGCCGATGAACTCGACGGCGACGACGCCGGCCCGAGCCAGTGCGATCCGTCCGATTCGCGGGAGCGCGGCGTGTTTCGCGCCTTGCGCAAAGTGTACGCGAGTTTCTTCAACCAGAACGCCTTTCTCGAACGCCTGCGACACCGCGTGGACGAGGCCGATGTCGGCATGGCCGTGCTGGTCCATCACTCGACCCCGGACGAATTCGAGCTGGCCAACGGCGTTGCCACGGCAGAAATCTGGAAAGGCGATTCGCCGAACATCCGCAGCTTCAGCGCCAGACTTGTCACGCAGTTGGGCGCCCTCTCCGTCGCCAACCCCGAAGCCAACGCCTGGCCGGAGGAAGTCAAAGCCGACATCTGGAGCGACGGCGCCCCCTACCTCTCGACGCTGCGGTCGTCCAGCCTCGTGCCATTGGGCGACCATGTCTTGGCATGGGAAACGGAGTACCGCGACCTGGCGATTCAGCTCGACAAGGCCGCTCGAGCCTACGAAGCCGAGTTCCCTGAGCGCCGCACATTCCTCCTCGATTTCGAATACAAAAAAATCGCGCCCGAGGGCCGACTGCTGGTCAAGCAAATCCGCGAACTCCCGCAGCCCTCCAACACAACGACACTCACGCCATGGCTGCTGAACCAGACCAATCGCTATGTCCTCGCCCAGGGTGAGCACGGCAACGCCTTCGCCTTCCACCGTCTCAAGTCGCGCTGGACCCTGACAACCGGCAACCTCCGGCTCACCGACGCCAACCTGGCGGACACCATCTATCGGACCGTCAATGCTGAACTCCTCGACGGAATGGCCGTGTCCGGTTTTGGCGGTCTGCTTTCGGACCTGCCGGAGTTTGCTCACTGCACGGATGGCGAATACACGATTGACTCCTGGGCACTCGGCACGGGCAAGGACAGGCGCGTTTTCGAATTGCAGACCTGGCTGCCGCGCCAAGTGTCAGTCAACGGGGGGCCGATCGTCCTTCTCAGTGACGGGACTATTTTCCTGAAGGCCCGTTATGCCCAGCCGCAGCCGGTCATCAATTACGACGGGCCGGACGCCACTTCGAGTGACGAGGCGACCCTCACGCCGGCACGCACCGTCAGCCCGCTGAGCCTGCTACAAACACGCAAACTTGCCGGAAAAGGCATTACAGTCGACACCCGATTCTACTGGCCTCCGAATCCCACAGGCCCAACCGCGGGCTACACCGCCCCGCTTGAAGCCTGGGTCGAAACACGCATCGAGGGACTGGCATCCCAGGTAATTGTGCTGCGCCACGATCTTGCCCAGACCTACCATCCCGGCCACCACAACTTCTTCGAGGAGTTCATCTTCGATCCTCACCTCGAACCCGGCATCGATCCGACGATCCTGTCCGAACTGGCCGCACGCAACATCCGCGCCCTCTACGGCACCTGGTCCTTCGACACGTCCACGACGTTCTGGATTTGGGGCCTCGACAACACCCTGCGGAGGCTTTAGCCAACGCACCAACAGTTGGATGCGCACGGAGACCGTGAATCGGCTTGTAGCTATCCCGGCTTGACGCTGCTTGAACGCCAGTGCCTGCGCCTTGTGTTGTGCCAAGTCGAACGCCCGGGCGGCACCGGGCCATCTGCGTCGTTCCTCGGTCGGTCGAGTATCTCATGGGATACACTCCCTCCCTCGGGCTTTGCATCTGGCCCGGTGGCGCTCCCGCCAAAATAAGAAGTACTTTGCACAGACCCTTGGGATGCTTTACGAGACCCGCCCGCATCGGATTCAAGTCCACGTACGCGGCCACGGCCTCTACTACCCCTGGCTGGCCGGGCTGCCCGCAGCGCGCGCTCTGGTCGCGATTGAGCGCACCACCACATTCGGCCAAAACGAAGAGCCCACCATCGCCTTCTACACCACCAGCCTTATGCCGGCCCCGGGCTGCGCCCGCCGCTTTGCAGAACTGGCCCGCGGCCACTGGGGCGGCAGCGAAAGCCGCAACCAGTGGGTGCCTGACGCCTGCTTTCCAGATACTCGTCAAGCACCGCTCCAAATGAAAAGATCGTGATGAGCCAGACAACGCCAACACAATCGGACTCGACGCCGCGGAGCAAGTGCGGGACGATCCGGGCCCGACATGATTCATCACGCAGCCGCGGACGCCGGTCCGCGCGAATTCTTTCCGCCCGTGAGCACACCTCGCTCCGCCTCACCGAACGATGCCCGGTCGCGAACGCCGATTGCCGCTTGCCTCTCTCGAACGGGGCGACGCCTTCTCCTCTCGATCGCTGCTCGAGACTGTCTGCGCCCCGGCGCCGGCCAATCGCGCTGGGTTGGAAGGTTGATGGCCGGCGCGCTCCTGGTGTGCGCGGGGTTCGCCGCCCAAGCCCAGGACCGCCTCGAGCACATGCCCGGCTACAACCAGTACCAGAGGATGAACCGGGACGGAGCCGACGCGGTGAAGTTCGGCTCGCTCACGGTGACGTGGAAGGATGAGGGACGAGCCTTCGAGTATTGGCGTGAGGGCAAGCTATGCCGGTTCGACATCCCGACGCGGCGCACGACGCAGGTGACCAACGCCCCTGCAGCGCGCAGAGCGGGCGCCAGCCAGGAACGACCCGCTGCGAAGGCGCACGACGACGACGACCGGCCCGACCGGGGGCGTCAGTACCGCACAGCCTACTCGCCGGATGGGAAGCACAAGGCGTTTTACCGCGATCACAATCTCTGGCTGACTCCGGCTGAGACCACCAACGCCGTAGCGGTCACCACCGAGGGCAGCGGCGCGACGCGGCTCAAGTTCGGCACCGCCAGTTGGGTCTATGGCGAGGAACTCGAGCAGAAGACCGCCATGTGGTGGTCCCCGGACAGTCGGAAGATCGCGTTCTACCGATTCGACGAAAGTCAGGTGCCGGACTACCATCTGCAACTCGACCAAACCAAGATTCTGAGCACCGTGGATACCGAGCCGTATCCGAAGGCAGGCGGCGTCAACCCCGTCGTCGACATCCTGATCTACGACCTCGAAAGCCAACGCACGCTCACCGTCGACGTCCGGAATGGGCAACCGTTCGAGAACTCCGCGGTCGGCCATTATGTCTACGGAGTCTCCTGGACTCAGGACAGCCGTGAACTCCTCTTCCACCGCACCAACCGCCGCCAGAACATCATGGAGTTGGCTGCCGCCAACCCCGACACCGGCGCAACCCGCGTTGTGGTCCGCGAGGAGTGGCTGCCCAGTTGGACCGAGAATCTGCCCAAAATGAGGTTCTTCGAGGATGGACGCCGCTTTGTCTGGGCCTCGGAACGTACGGGCTGGCGCAACCTGTATCTCTACGATCTGCACGATGGCCTTCGCCGTCCGCTGACAGACCACCTGTTCGAGGTGGCCGACCTGGTGCGTCTGGATGAACCGACCGGGTTCCTGTACTACACCGCGCACGACGGCGACACGCCGATGAAGCTTCAGCTCCATCGGGTCAGGATGGACGGCACCGGCCATAAGCGCCTGACCGATCCGGCCTTTCACCACCAAATCGACTTTGCGCCCGACGGTAGGCACTTCATCGATGTTGCCCAGACGCACGACACGCCCCCGACGACCGTGCTTCGCGACGCCGATGGACGCCTGGTGGTCGAACTAGCCCGCAGCGACATGACCCGGTTCAGGAAGCTCGGCATGCGCACAGTCGAACTGCTCCGGTTCAGAGCTGCCGACGGCAGGACCGACCTGTACGGGCTTCTCCATTTCCCATCGAACTTCAACCCGCGAAAGAAGTACCCCCTCCTCGTCAGCGTCTATGCAGGCCCCGCCACTACAGGCGCGCGCGAGACCTTCGTCATGCCGAGCCGGCTGGCGGAGTTCGGATTCCTTGTCGCCTCGTTCGATTCGCGCAGCGCCAGCGGACGCGGGAAACGGTTCCTCGACGCCATTTACTGCAACTTCGGCATCGTCGAGATGGACGATCAGGCAGCCGGTGTCCGCGCCCTGTGGTCAAGACCCTATGTGGACCGGCATCGGGTGGGGATTTTCGGAACCTCGTATGGGGGCACGTCAGCGGCGACGTGTCTGCTGCGCTTTCCCGGTGTATTCCATGCCGCTGCCGCCAGTTCGGCCGTCACCGACTACCGCAACTACGACACGATCTACACCGAGCGCTACATGGGATTGCCCCAGGACAACGCGGCGGCCTACGACGCCGCCAGCGTCTCAACCTATGCCGCGAATCTCCAGGGGCGCCTCCTGCTCTTCTATGGGACGGCCGACAACAACGTCCACCCGAACAACACCATGCAACTGGTCCAGGCTCTCCAAAAGGCCGGCAAGAGCTTTGAAGTCCAGGTCGGCCCCGATCAGGGCCACACCTCCGTCAACCAGAATCGCATGATGGAGTTCTTTATCGAGAATCTCGTCCTTCGCGCACCTCAGCCTGCGCCCCGATCCGATTCTCCACGCGCCCAAGGCAAAGCCCCGGGGCGCAACGCGGCGAAGTAAGGGTCTGTGCCGGGATTACCGGAATTAGTTGTTAGAAATGCGGGCTAAGCACATGTCGGAGTCGGACGGTCAGACCCGCCTCTGGCGGCTGGCCAGGTGTCTGATCCCGCGGGCCTTGCAGCAGGCAGATAGGCCAACTGGGGACCGAGGTCGCAAAGCGGACTGCGCCCGTCTTCGAACGTAGCGGTGTCCGAGCAATCGCACGCGTCGATCCAGAATCCTTGACCGGTGAAACATGTTGCAGACAAGTCAAGTTGCTGTGCTGCGTTAAACGGAGCGGACGACACCCTCGCCTGTCGAACAAGACAGGTCAGCGCGTTTGGCTGGGGACGAGGACGTTCCCGCTCCGGCCGTACAGAGCACGGTGTTCGAGCTGCGGACGAGGCGCGCAGCCCACAACCACAATGAACGCCGCCCCAAAGCCGTGGTCAACCCGAGCGTACATCCGAAGCATTATCTTCAGCGGGGGGAGTCTTGGGGGCATGCGCCAGGATCCGTTCGAGGATCTGGTCGGCGCGATACGGCTTCTCTCCGGCGAACCCGCCGTAGCTCAGCCCGTCAACCACCGCCTGTCGAATGGTCCCATCAACCCGATAGTGGACCCGCGCCAGGCCTTTCTCGGCCCAGAGGGCGGTGTCCACGTGTTGGATCGAGGCAAACGGGACCGTCTTTCCGCCGGGCGTGTAGAGGTTGTCGGCATCCACCTTGAGGACCTTGCCGCGGCGATAGAGAAACGAACTCAGAACACCCAGGCCGATCACGCCGGCCACGGCGCCGATATAGAGCTGGGTGCGGATCGACTCCGGGCTTTTGAGCTTCGGGATGTTCTTCGCGTCCGGCCAGTCGCGCTGCCGTGCGTACGCGGCCCAATCATCCTCCCGCTTTTCCTCTTTGAATTGCTCGAAGGCGCGAGCGATCTCGTTCTGCTTCGGATAGCCGATAGCTCCGTCGTAGGCAAACCAAGCCGCCGAGCCGAGAGTGAATAACACGGCAAAAAGCCATCGCTTGTGGAACCAGGGCGTTGCCCTGCCGATGATGACCGCTGACTCGGTTGATGGCATACAAGCGTCCGTGCGAGGCCCGTCATTGGTACTGCGGAATCTTGAGCAACTCGCCGCCTTTGAGTGCGGATTGGTGGGCCACAACACCGGCCACGGTCATGTTCAGAGCCCATTCGATATTCACCAGGGGCGTCCGATCCTCGAGGATGGCCGTGATGAACTCGTTCATCAGGTAGCCATGCGAACCGCCGTGCCCGCCGGCCTCGACCCGCGGCGGAAGAGGCGGGCGCTTGAGCCGGGGCAGGTCCTTCGCAAGCCCTTGGTATGATCCGTAAACCGCCCCTTTCTGTCCCCGCACACGCCCCATCTCGCCTTCGTGCCCCGGGGTGTCCCAACTTACCGCCATGCGCGCGCTGCCGCCGTCGCTGGTCCGCAACAGGGCGATTTCGGTTCCGAATGGGTTCTTGTACCGGTTGTTCTCCGGGCGCAGGTGGGAAAGGGCGCTTGGCATGCCCATGCACGACACTTCGGTGAAGCGTCCGCCGCCGATGCCGACATAATACGCGTTCGAATGCGTCGGATACCATTGGGGCGGCAACCCCACGCGCCAATCCTTGTACGACGGGATCGGTTGCTCCATGTAGTGGTAATACTCCCCTTCCGCGAACACCACCTTCCCGAGCAGGCCCGCCCCGTAGAGCTGACGCATGGCATACAGGTCCTCGTGAAAGCACGACGTCTCGAACATCATGTACTTGAGCCCGCTGCTCTTCACCGCCTGGAAGAGCTGGTCCGCCTCCTCGATCGATCCGTACACGGCGGGCACCGCCGATGCGACGTGTTTTCCGTGCTTGAGGACCTCGATGCAATGCCGGGCGTGGCTGGGGGCGTCAGTGGCCACAAAAACCGCCTCGATGCGGTCATCCTTGACCAACTCTTCGAGCGACGGATAGGTTTTGGCGCAACGACAGGCCTTCGCCAATCCAGCGCACCGCTCTTCCACAAGGTCGCTCACTGCCACAATCTCGACGTTGGGATGATCCTGGAAGCTGAACGCCGCGCCGAATTGGCACACCCCGTACCCGACGATGCCCACTCGCACCCTGCGGTCCGAGACCGGCTGCCAATCCTTCGACGCGTCCGGGTCAGACGGAGCCTTCTCGAAACCGGCAATCGCCGGTTGCTGGGCCACAGTCGAAGCGTGCAGGCCGAGAGCCGCCGACCCGAGGCCAACCGCCTTCAGAAACGAACGCCGCGTGGTATGATCTTTCATGTTATGTCGTCCGTCGACAGCGCGCTTCACGCGCGCCAAGCTGACTTTCGGAGGTTGATAATACTGTTGGTCCAGGCGCATGGCAAGAATCGAGCAACATCTTGTCGAGCAACATCTGCGAGTGGAGTTTCCGAGACGATCGACCAAGATTCTTCGATGCTGCAGGCCGCGAGTGCCCTCACCCGGCGCCAGGGCCTTGCACGCAAAGTGAGGACTGCTGCTCTGATCGGAAGTGGACTTGCGCCCGTGACGGTTTTACCGGTACAACCTCGAATCACAAATGACGCACAACTCGAAAAAGCTCAACCACACTTTGTTGTTCGCGTTCCTCATGGTCGCCTCCCTCTTTTTCATCTGGGGATTCTGCCATGCCATGCTGGACGTGCTGAACAAGCATTTTCAGAATATCCTGCACGTGAGCAAAGCGCAGTCGGGATTCATCCAGACCTCGGTCTTTGGCGCCTACTTCCTGCTCGCCTTTCCCTCGGCGCTGCTGATCCGCCGGATCGGCTACCAGAAGGGGATTCTGCTCGGACTGATGGTGGTCGCCACGGGCGCTTTTCTCTTCATTCCCGCCGGGCTCTGGTTCAAGACCTTCTGGTCGTTCCTGTATGCCCTTTTCGTGTTGTCCAGCGGCCTGGCCTGCATCGAAACCGCGGCGAATCCGTACGTCACGGTATTGGGCCCCAAGGACGGCGCCGCGGCGCGGCTTTCGGTGGCCCAGGCCTTCAACTCGGTGGCCTACATCATCGCCCCCACAGTGGGAGGCGCCCTGATCTTCGGCAAACGACACCAAGCCGGCGCGCCGGTCGATTTCTCCGGACTTCTCATACCGTATGTCGTGCTGGGGTGCGTCGTGCTGGTGGTATTCGGCGTTTTCTCGTTTATCAAGCTGCCGAGTATCGACGACGATGCGGCCAACTCGGACGCGGGGGCGTTGGAATCCTTCGTGCATACGGCCCCGCTCAACCGGCAGCCGCATTTCGTCTGGGGCATCGTCACCCAGTTCCTGTACATCGCCGCGCAGGTGGGCGTGAACGCCTTCGCCGTGAATTACATACTCGAGAACGTCGTGGCCAAGGACGCATCCGGGGCGGCGGTCACCGACGCGCTCTTCTCGTGGTACGGATCGGTCACGGGCGCGGCGAGTCCCGAGGCGACGGCGGCCTACGTGATCACCATTGCGATGATTCTGTACGCCGCGGGCCGGTTCAGCGGCGCGGCGATCACGAAGGTGGTCAAGCCCAACCTGCTGCTCTCGTTGTACGGCATCGCCAACTGCATCATCATCCTGATCGTCATGGCCGACATCAAACACGTGTCGTGGCTGGTCCTGCCTTTCTGCTGGCTCTTCATGTCGATCATGTTCCCGTTCATCTTCGCGATGAGCCTGCGCAACCTGGGCGAGAAGACCAAGCTGGCTGCGTCGTTCCAGATCATGTCGATCGTCGGCGGCGCCGTCGCCCCGCCGCTGATGGGATGGCTGGCCGATCGATACCACAGCATGGCGATCTGCTTCATCCTGCCGCTCATCGGCTTCATCGCACCGACCGTCTACGGCTTCGCCTATCCGAAATTGCTCGAGAAGTCGCGTCTGGCCGGCGCCACGGCGTAAAAGGCCCCTCCGACAGCGTTTCACTGCCCTTGTGCGCGTTGGACACTCGAACCCTGCGCCCACCTCCGCGCCGGAGGAGCGACGTCCTCGTCGCCCGCCAATGCACCCTCGGGTCCCATTGCCCTCGAGCAGGCGCGGCGTGCGGGGCGGAACGGACACGCTCTCGAGCCGCGCGGGTGTTGATTCGGACCGAGGGTGTAATCAACTCGGACACAGTCTCGCTGAACACAGAGATAGGAGAACACAGACAATGAAAAGAACTCTCATGATCGCAGCCACGGCGGCCGTGTTGTGCCTGGTCGCAGCATCTGCCAGGGCGACCGTATAGACAAACACGGCCTTCACCCAGGGCAGCCTCGGGGATTCGCTCAGCATCGCCGCCGAGTTCAGGGACCCCAACATCTACGCCGATCACGAGCCGGGCTGCCTGTTCAACCAAAACTCGACGACCGCCGTGAGCATCGATGGCAAGACCCGGGTGGACGACGACGTCTGGCATCATGTCGCCTACGTGTTCGTCATGGAACCGATCGTAACCTCGATATTCGACTACTCATGGTTGGTCTCCTCCTTTTGGCGCTTCGAGGTGAAGCACGGCGTCGCCCTCAAACGGCGCGCGCAGTGAGCGTTTCGCGCCACCTTCCACGGTGCCGGCATTCGTAGGCGCGCCTGTGCGCGGGTTGAACCACTCCGCCACCAGCATCCCTGTCGCGCCTGACAAGTCCATCGTCACCTCTCCGCCGTTCGGCAGGTAAACCAGGTATTCCTTGCCTGGATTCGCCAGGCAGTACGCCGTCGAGGCCAGAGCATCGCGCGGCGTCATCGCGGCCAGGGTCACACGCTCGGCGAGGCGCCGGCTATGCCCCATGGCGCGGCGAACCGGCTCACATCGAGCCTCAACGGGGGACACGGAGCCATCGTAAGCATCCATGAACAGCGGGTTATGGCCGCGCAGGAGACTCTTCCACACCCACGCCACGTTACCGGCCGCGCCGTGGTCGGTGTCCAGCAGGCTAACCTTCTTCTCGTCCCACGCGGGCGGATCGCCGCCATAGCCATCAGTCCGGCCCGGTGAAACCCAATCCGCCGGACTGGCCAACATGCTGTCGAGCCGCTCCGCCCCGTGTCCGGTGATCCCGACGGGGTGCTGCTTGGGCTTGGTTTTTTCATAGTCATGCACCTGGTTCACCACCCACCAATCCCAAGCCTTCTGCCCGCCTTCGTTGATAACCTCGTAGAGGACGTTGTCCAAGTCATTCACGGTGTCTATCACTTTTCGGATGTAGGTGGCTTGGATCGCGTTGACTATCGGGTTCGCCAGGCTGTGCACTTCGCCCGTCAGGCCATCGGCGTCCACGCCCGCGTTGATGCCATTGATGTTGTTCTCCGGATGGAACGGATGTCCGCGCCAGGCCCAACCAGGATTCGGTGGTCGGCGATTCCCACGCGTCAGCCCCCAGCCCTCGAACAGCATCACCGAGACGTAGAGGTCACGGCGCCCAGCGGCAGCGACCCGCGTCCGCAACCGCTCGAAGTAAGCAGGATTGAACTTCGTCAGATCGAATTTTGGTTTGCCGTCGAGAGCTTTGCCCGGCCCCGTTCTCGCCCACGGCAGCGGAGCCACCAAGCGCGTGGCGCCACTCGGGTCGGGGTCTGTCGTGACCGAGTCCCAGGTCCACAGGCGGATGAAGTTGTGATTATTGCGCTGCAAGAAGTCCAGGTAAGCGTCGAAATCGAACGCCTTGGGCGGATCGTTCGTCCCCATGTCCACCAGATTGTTCCAGGTGTGCGAACCGGTCAGATACACCGCTTTCAGCGAGCCGTCCGGGTATTTCGTCCCGTCCGTGAAGTAGCGTGGATTGCTCGGATGCACGCGGAGTGGGCCAGGGGCTCCACTCGTTGCCGCGTAAGCCGCTGTCAGCGGCATGGCCAGCAACGCCGACCACAACATCCAATAGTGCAAGACGGATCGCATCATCGTTCGTTCGCGTTGGGTGCTTCGCCGCGCGTCCACAGTGTCGAGGTGTTGCTCACGACCGTCACACGTGCCGCCACGCCTGACCAGGGTGAGGCCGCCGCTGACCCCGTCAAGCCTTCTCGGGGCGGGCGCCGTCGCATTCCTTTTCGCCGTTGCCATGCCGGCACCCTCGCGCGTTTCCGCCGCCCGTTGAAGCCCGATCTTGCCTTTGGGGTGCTCAGCGGTAGTTGCTCCCGTCGCCGCTCGCTCAGCCCTCCAGCGCGGAGTGACTGGACCCACCGGACTTCCGGGATCGGTGAGGCTCGGTTTCCATTGGTACGCTCCAGCGCCACGCGATACGCTCTCGCCCCATGAAGTGGCTCTACCTTTTCGTCGCGATCATCTCCGAGGTCGTCGGAACCTCGGCCCTGAAGTCTTCCCAAGGCTTCACTCGGATCATGCCGTCCCTCCTGGTCATCGCCGCCTACGCAGCCTCGTTCTATTTCCTTTCCTTGACCCTCAGTGCCATCCCCATGGGCATCGCTTACGCCATTTGGTCAGGCGTTGGCATCCTCCTGGTTTCCCTCGCCGGTTACGTCCTTTACCACCAGACACTCGACCTCCCAGCCGTGCTCGGCATCGTGCTCATCGTCGCCGGTGTTCTCCTCTCCCTCTTCTCCAAGTCCGCAGCCCATTAGCCGCGTTCGGGGCGACAGCTCTGTCCGTGTGCCTGGCGGCAACGGCTCCTCCAGGACTTGCCGGGCTTGGGCACGGAGTCGCAGCCGCCGGCCCCGCCGTGGGCAGTGCGCTCGCAACCCGCGCTCCAGGCCTGCCGCCTTCTCAGGCAGCAGACCCGATTTCGCTGGCCGTGTTGAAAGGACAGGTCTTCGGCGTGCCTGAGAAGAACTGCGCGAAGAGATCAGCGGTGCTTGCTCGAGCGAGCCAACAGACACATGGCGGAGGAACGTTAGTGGGCCTCGGCCGACTGCTTCCCTTTGAATCGGCGCGTCTGGGCATGAAATTCAAATCCCTTTCGGCGCAGGTCGGCGACGATGCGTTGGCGAACCGTTCTCGGCAGCGCCTCCGGCGGCAACACACCGGCGACACGTTTGGGCCAGTGCCGAATGAAGGCGGCAGCGCATTCAGCCGCGGCGTAGGCGATTGGTGTCGTGAGCAGTCGCTTGTGGCGGAGTTGGCGAAGGCTGGTAAAGACACACGAACGCTTGTGCTCACACCAGATTGAACCCGCTTTGCCGACGACAGACACCGCCACGGCGAAGCAGGCGTCGTGCAGAGTCCGCTGGCGCATCAGACCCGCGATCTGGGCCGGATTGACGGTGGGTGGAAAACGCTGCTCGGACTTGCCGGCGGAGGGCCAAAGTTTTCCTTGGCGGTACCAGCGCCGGAGGCGGTCGATGTCGTTGCCGCCCGCTTTCACGTCCAGATCGGTCATGCGGATGAAGTGCGGCAAGGTCGCCACTTCGTCCTGGGCCACCAGCACGACGCGCACTTCACCAATCGGCGGCGGGAACCGGAACCACTCGGCCTCCCCGAAGCGACGGACCAGGCGGAACCGTCCCTGTCGATATACACGAGGCTTGGAGGTCGCTTCGTCGAACGCGACCTCCGCTGACCAAGTGGAGATGGGTTCGTTGCTTTCAGTGTTCTCGAAAAGGCGGATCTGCGTCCGCGTCACCTCATCCAGGGAATCGGCGGCCAAGGCCACGAGGACGTTGGTCAAACCCGGAGCCGCTCCTGCGTTGATCAACGCCAGTCTGCCGAGGCGCTTGAACGGTTCGTGAAAGCGCAACTGCTCCGCTTTGAACGGGTCGTGCTCCAGGTGGGAAGCCATGTCTAGATACCTCACCCCTAAACTCAGGGCGGCCTCAACGGCGGCTTCGTTGAACGCCGCCGGGACGGTGTTCACAAAGAGATCGCATCCCCGGGCCGCGCGCACGAGCGAGAGACGTTTTCGGGCGTTGGCCGGCACACATGAAATGTTTAGTCCCAGAAACGCGCGTCCACGTTTCGCATCGCGATCGCCGCACCACACTTTGTGGCCCCGGCGGTGCAGCAATTGCGCCAGCACGCCCCCGGTGGCGCCCGAACCGAGAATGAAGACCTTCATGGCTGCCTCATGGACGGAAGAGAAAGTTGGTGAACTGCCACGGATCACTATGGTCCGGCTGCGCTGCGGGATTCTCGCCGAAGTTGAAGTCCATCATGGTGCTTGGCCTTTCAGGACACAAGTTCGCCCTCCGGCGGCAGCGTCTCATCCGTCCAAGTGTTCTCGAAGCGAACACTAAGAGCGCGTTCCGGCGATTGCAAGCGAGCCAGATCCAGGGCGGCCGAAACCGCTTCGGAGAGGTTGAGATACACAGGAACCCGCGGCTGTCCGTCAGGGCTTGAACCGGGTCCCGCCATTCCAGCGTTCTCGATGGACCAAGTTCTCGAAGGTGCGGCAGCAGGCGCTGCGCTGGGGGCTTCACCGCGGGTCGACAGCGCGGATCTGTTCGCGCTGGCCAACGACAATTGGGCTGAGGGGCGCAAGATTGCGTGGTTCTGCATGATTCGCCCTGTTCTCATGCGGAGCAAAAGGCGCTTCGCACCGGCCTGCGCTCCGGTTATGTACCTGGAACGGCCTGCTTTGAGCGAGTGAGCCGTCTCGAGTGGTTTGCGCGGTCGCCGGGCACCGCCGAACGACCCGGCCACCATCGAGCCCACGTTGGGCGAGCGGGCCAAGATGTGTCTCCCCAACGAATCGGGAGCCGCTTTGGTCGGCAACTGATAGTGTGACTTTCCGACCAAGGCCGCAGGCTCACAGGCGCCAGCGTAGTCCGCGGACGCCGCTCTCCGAGCAACGTGATGCCGTCGGCGTATTTGGCGGCACCGCGCTGAAACACGCCGAAGATGCGCACCAATTCCCCAAACCAGTTGGGGAACCGGTCCGTGAACTTCAGTTCCAGCACCACGGCCTTGCCCCAGAGGGTCACCGGATGGCGCATGGCGGTGGAAAGATGAAGCGTCGACACCGCTTCGGAGCGAACGTTGCGGTCGAAAGTCAACCGGGCCGCATTGCTGTCTCGGGGAACGTAGGCTTCGCGCAGGTAGGCCACATGCGCCTTGGGTTTCGCGTGAATCAATTCCATCAGGCGAATGAAGTTGTGGATCGTCAGGAAATGTTTCGGGCTTGGCGTCACGAGGTCCTCGGCAAGGGGTAACTGGCCCACGAGGATGCGTGCAGCCGCAGCGCGTCGCACCGCACAACGTTGCTTCAGGATGCAGTTGTTGGAGCGACGCTTGATCTCAAAAAACACGGGGCTTCGGGGATCGTCATCGTAAAAGCGCACCCGAAGTTTGAACCGGTTGCGGTCGCCATTCTTCGTCGTCCAGTACGTGTAGAGCTCGTCGGAATCAAGGTAAATGCTGTGCACCGGGTAGGAGAAATCCGGCCGTTTGCGGGCGTATTCGTCTGGGTCGAGATAGCACCGCACAAAGTCGCGCATCCGTAGAGCTGTCGCCTCGTCGATGACGTATTTCAGCTCGAAGCGGGAGGATTGCATCTTGTCCGGTGTCATGGCGCATTCGAGTTTGCGTGTTGCCTGTTCCTCTCTGAAGGACGCTTTCCAAAAGGCCCAACGAGGTTGCAGGAGCTGAGAATGCGGATGAGCCGTGAGCTGGTACGCTATGACTGCGCGCGCAGCTTCGCGGACGGCCCAACCGCACATCTTCCTTTAGCTGGCCTCGTGCCACGCAAACCGATTGGAGGATTCCGGCGTAAAGTCACGGTTTTTGTCGGATGCGACCTCGGAGAAATCCGGTTGTGTGGCCCGCTCCAAACCACCCCTGGTTCGCGCCGTGCCTGATTCCGGGCTGCAACGCGCGTGTCCTCGCATCACCGGCTGGGCTATGCTGCGACATTGATGCCCCCACCACTCCAACACTCATGAATACGGAAGCCCCTCTTCAGGTGCCCAAGTCAGCCGTCGCCCTCCTAACGGTGTGGGTGGTTTTGGTCGGTTGGATCGGTCTGAGGGGGGACGGAGGTCTGGGCAGCAGAACGTCCGTCGAGCGCGTTCACCGTGTCCATCGATCAGCCTCTCAGCCAGCGACCGATCTCGCCGCTGACTTGCGGCAATCTCATCGAGCTGGGTCTCGGCCGCCAGAGCGACGGAATGCGCGCGCTGATCCTCTACAACGGTAGCTTCGAAGACATCTCGCCCTTCAAATCCACCTTTTTATAGCGCCTCAAGAAGAGCGAGCACGTGCGATGACGCCTTCTTCGTGGCGTGCCAACCCGATCTTGGCGCTTCGAGATGGTCGAGGGCCTGTTTCTTCATCACGTCGTCAGCTTCGAGGTAGCCGTGTGTGGTGCTGAGTTGCTCGTGACCTATCCGCTGACCACCTACTCGCAGGCCCGCGATCAGTGGATGGCCTATCAACTCGATCGCCCGGATCAGGGGCGCGGACTGGTCGTCGCCTTGCGGCGTCCGGACAGCCCCTACGAAGGGGCTCGCATCCCTTTGCGCGCCATCGAT
>MWFF01000127.1 GCA_002071485.1 Verrucomicrobia bacterium ADurb.Bin006
GGTGAAGGAGTGCTCCGGTGGGCTCGTGATCTCAGCTACCACGACTCCTACCACCATCACCCTCACTTGCTTCTCGATCTAAGTCCGACAGGCTGCTAGCGCGCATGAGTGCACCTTTCGATGACATCGGCTCCGCGTCCTTCAGAAGTTGGTGAGACATGCGGGCTAGAGGCAGTACGGATACCTCTGCGGCTTGCCGAGCAGTCGGTTGGCATCCGGGTCGCCGGTGACTTCCTGCTTCTCGCCGTCCCAGACCAGCTTGCGTCCGAGAATGTAGGACAGGTTGCCAAGATTGCAGAGGTTGGCCGTGTGATGCGCTATCTCGATGTCCTCCGCCGGACGCAGGTGCCCCTCGCGGATCGATTTGAACCAGTCGGCCTTGTGATTCATGTTGAAGTCCTCGTACTCGTCCGTGCGATACACCTCCTGGCCACCGGGAGGCAGTTGAAAAGCGATCGCCTCCGGATTGGCCGGGCGATACCCGCCTTCCCATTCGAGGACCAGATGGCCTTTGTCGCCCCAGAAGACGTTGCCGAATTCGGTCTGGCCGACCTTGTTGCCCGGCTGGCCCCATTCGAGCGTCCAATCCGGATTCCTGAACTGGTAGACAACGTGCATCTCGATCGGGTTGTCCCACAGGCCGCCGTTTGGGGCGCGGCCGGTCGCTTCGACCGTAAACGACTTCTGATGGTCCGCGTCCATGCACCACAGCACGGTGCTGAAAACGCAGCATGTTCGCCACGTGGGTCATCCCCCATCCCACCCACGCCGATGTGGGCGACAACGAACCGTTCATTGGCCCCAGGCCGCCCCGTGGCGGCCAACACCCGTCCCGGAATGAGGGTGGGCAAACCGACAACACCGGCGCCCGCGGTCGCAGCGCCCGCGGTGCGGAGGAAGTGGCGGCGAGACAGGGTGCGGACTCGAGTGTTCATGCGACTGTGTGTCTGCTCAATTGCGAGTGCGCTCAACGCAGATCGTGAGTCGGCGCCAGACCGCGTGGGTCCACATTCTCGAGTTTCAGAGTTCGCCGTGGTCACGACCCCATGAAACATGCGGGCCGGCGAGACACAAGAAGAAGTTGTCGAAAATGCAGGGCCCTGTCGCCGACACACGCGTCTTCACTTGACATGGCGGGAGGACGGAGCCGTCCCCACTCAGACCTTTTCGACTTCATGAATTGACGCTGTCGAAAACGACACATTGTCGAAAACGAAAAAACGAAGATTGACACGTGTGCGTTCTTCTGGTCTAATGTGTCGCTTTCGACAGGTTCAGCTATGTACGCAGTCCTGCAAACAGGCGGCAAACAGTATCGCGTCGCAGCGGGCGACACACTCGAAATCGAGCGTCTCGAGGCCGAGGCGGGGCAGCCGGTGACTTTTGACCAGGTCCTGTTGGTCAATCGCGACGGCCAGGTGTCGGTCGGTTCCCCAACCGTTGCCGGGGCGAGCGTTGTCGGCGACGTGATCGAGCACAAGCGGGGGCCCAAGCTCATCGCGTGGAAGATGAAGCGTCGCAAGGGTTACCACCGCAAGGTCGGGCACCGCCAGGAACTGACGGTGGTCAAGATCAAGGAAATCAAGCTCTAGGTTCAGGCTTATGGCACACAAGAAAGGCGGCGGCAGCGTTCGAAACGGCCGCGACAGTCGTGGCAAGCGGCTGGGCGTGAAAGAGTACGGCGGTGAATCCGTGCGCGCCGGCAGCATTCTCGTGCGACAGCGCGGCACCAAGTTCTTCGCGGGTACCAACGTCGGCGTCGGACGCGACTGGACGCTCTTTGCGCTGGTCGACGGCAAGGTGCGATTCGACCGCAACGGACGCCGCGTCAACGTCGAGCCGGCAGGCGCGACTCCGGCGAAGAATTAGCGGCTTTCACTCCAAGTCGAGGCGAGGTGCGCAACCTCGCCTTTTTCTTTTCTCATGTTCGTCGACGAAGTCAGAGTCCGCGCTCGGGCCGGCCGAGGCGGGCGCGGTTGCGTGGCTTTCCTGCGCGAGGCCTACCGACCCAAGGGAGGACCCAGCGGCGGCAACGGCGGCAACGGCGGTCATGTCATTCTCGAAGCCGACCACGATCTGAACAACCTCATCGCTCAGTATTACCAGCCGCATTTGACGGCCGAGCATGGCGAGCATGGCATGGGCAAAGGCATGGATGGCCGCGCCGGAAAGGACCTTGTCGTGAAGGTCCCCTGCGGCACCCTGGTCTGGCGTTTGCCCTCCCCACCAACCGAATCCCGACTGCCCCCCGCCACACCCGCCGATTCGACGGCTCCAGAGGAAGGTCTCCGCCCTGCCGAGGCCTTTGCCAGTCCCCGAATCCTCGACGGCCCAGCCGGTCGAGCCATCGAGATCGATCTCGAGGCGGCTGAGCCGCGGGTGTCATCTGACCAGAACGAACCCCAAAAAGGAGAACTGGTTGCTGATCTCGTCGAGCATCGACAGCGTTTCGTGCTGTGTCGTGGCGGGCGCGGCGGCCTGGGCAACCGGAATTTCGCGACCGCCCGTCGCCAGGCGCCCCGGTTCGCCCAACCCGGCGAACCAGGCGAATCGGGCGAGTTCCGACTCGAACTGCGACTGATCGCTGATGTCGGCTTGGTCGGCTTTCCCAACGCTGGCAAGTCGACTCTCCTGACCGCCATTTCGAAAGCGCGGCCCAGAATCGCCCCCTACCCCTTTACCACGCTCACCCCGAAGATCGGCATCGTCGAGTACCCGGATTGGGCTCGACTCAAGGTCTGTGATATTCCCGGCCTGATCGAGGGGGCGCATCGGAACCTCGGTCTGGGCCATGCCTTCCTGCGCCACATCGCGCGCTGCAAGGTCATCGTTCTGGTCATCGATATGGCCGGCACGGACGGACGCCAGCCCTGGGACGACTGTCGTCAACTGCTCAAAGAACTCGAATTGCACGATCCGGACCTGTTGAACCGGCCGCGCCTGGTGGTTGCCAACAAGATGGACGAACCCGCCGCCGGCCCCAACCTGCGCTCGTTCAAACGCCGCATCCCGCGCACCGAGGTGCTTCGCATGGCCGCGGCGTTTGATGAGGGCATCGACGAGTTCAAAAACCGCATCCGCGCCGCGGTCCAAGACGCTAGTCATTGAGTTTTAAAAAACCAGCACCGTGAAGAGCGCTTGCACCCGCTCCTGCCCGAAGGGCAAGGCGGAGACATGCTGGCCGTCGACCTGGGCCGGTTTTTGGAGTTGATCGAACGCCTCGGCTTCGATGTGGCAGTCGTGAGTCAATTGCTCGACCTGTAGCACGCGTCGATTGGCGGCAAAGCCAATCTGGCGCAGCGCCGGGTGGTTTTTGAGGCGTCGCCGCTCCACTTGATGAATTGGCCCTGCTCTCCCCGACTTTGTGGTGAATCCCATCCGATGACAGCCACCGTCTCGGATTGAACCGCAGAGACGCAAAGAAGAAGGGAATTTAGAAAGCCACGGATGGGAAGGTTTGGTCTGGGGTTGAACCTGATGGTCTCCGGCTGATCGGCGTCCATTCTCTGACCGCTGGCCCCATGGCTCGCTTTCTGCTAGGATGCCCTTCATGCAGCACTGTTTGGCCTTGTTGAGCGCTTGCCTGGCTGTCGAACTGACCCTCTGGTCGATCCGGGCCGACGTGGTTATGAACGAGATCCATCACTCGCCCGACGTGAAGACCGAGCCGGTCGAGTTCATCGAGCTCTACAACTCCGGCACCACAGACGTCGACCTCTCGGGCTGGGCGTTCACGGCGGGAATCGACTTTGTCATCCCCAACGGCACCACGCTCCCCGCCGGCGGCTACCTCGTCGTCGCTCAAAACCCGTCCGCCTTGAAATCCAAGTTCGGCGTCGACGCCCTCGGCCCCTGGAAAGGCCGCTTGGCCGGTGAAGGCGAGAAGGTTGAGCTGCGCGACGCCGCCCGCCAGATCGTCGACAGCGTCGATTATCGACTCGGTTTTCCCTGGCCCACCGTCGGGGACGCGCCCGGCTACTCGATGGAACTGATTCATCCGGAGATCGACAACGACCTGGGCGGGCATTGGCGCGCGTCGTTCGTCGGCGGCGGCCAGCAACAGAGCACGCTGCTGTTCGATGCCGGCGCCGAGTGGCGCGTTTTCAAGGGAACGCAACCCCCGCCCGCCAACTGGCGCGATCTTGCCTTCAACGACAGCACCTGGATCGGCGGCCCGGCGCCGGTCGGCTACGACCCCAGCGTTCGCATGGGAACACCCCTCGACGACATGCGCAGCGGTTACCTCGACTTCTTCATCCGCCGGACGTTCCGGGTCGTCGACGCCGCATCGGTGACCTCGCTCTCCCTCGAGGCGCTCTACGACGACGGCTTCAAGCTCTGGATCAACGGCAACAACCTCCTGAACCTGGCCATGCCCAACGGCGAGGTGCCTTACAATCAAGCGGCCAATCCCGCGCGCGAGAACAATGCCTATGATCGGCACGAGATTGCCCTGCCCCCCGGCCTGCTGCGCGAGGGTGACAACGTGATTGCTGTGCAGGTGGCCAACAATAACCTGGGGTACAGTTCCGACGCGTTCTTCGATTGCCGCCTCCGGGCGACTGTGGGCCCCACCGGAATCGGGCCAACGCCCGGCCGGCTTAACGCGACCTTCACCGCGCGCATCCCGCCCGCCATTCGCCAGGTCGAACACCAGCCGCGCCAGCCCGGCTCCGGTCGCCCTGTCCGCATCTCGGCAAAGGTCACCTCCGCTTCAGGGCTGGCCCATGTGACCCTCGAATACCAAGCGATCGCCCCGGGCAACTACATCGAATTGTCGGACGAGTCTTATGCGTCGACTTGGACCGCGGTGTCGATGAACGACGCCGGTCTCGAGGGGGATGCGCAGGCCGGAGACGACATCTACACCGCCACGCTGCCTGCATCTCTCCAACAGCATCGCCACCTGGTCCGCTACCGGTTCAAGGCGGCGGATTTGGCGGGCGTGAGCGTTTCCGCACCCTATCCCGACGATCCACAGCCGAACTTCGCGTATTTCTGCTATGACGGCGTCCCCGCCTGGACCGGCGCCGTCTGTCCCGGCGCCGCGGGCGCCCTCGGACGAACGTTCATCGTCGGCGAGGAGGAAATGAACCGCCTCCCGGTATACCACTTGATTGCCAAGCGCAAAGCGGTCGAGGATTGCACCTGGTACGACCGTTCGCACGGGGACGAGTACTTCTGGCAAGGCACCCTCGTTTACGACGGCCGCGTCTACGATCACATCCACTTCCGCCCCCGAGGGGGCGTCTGGCGCTATGCCATGGGCAAGAACATGTGGAAATTCAATTTCAATCGCGGACACGACTTCGAGCCGCGAGACAACTGGGGACGAAAACTGAAGACGGCCTGGACCAAGCTCAATCTCGGCGCCAACATCCAGCAAGGGGATTATATGCACCGCGGCGAGCAGGGCCTCTTCGAAAGCGTCGGCTTCCGCCTTTTCCAACTCGTCGGTCTGCCGTCCATGCACACGATGTTCGTCCAGTTCCGCATCATCGACGCTCCGCAGGAAACCGTCCCCAACGACCAGTACTCCGGCGATTTCTGGGGGCTCTACCTGGCCATCGAGCAGCCCAACGGGCGATTTCTCGACGAGCACGGACTGGCCGACGGCAACTTCTACAAGATGGAAGGCGGCTGGGGCGATCCCAACAACATCGGCCCACTCGGCCCGACCGACTATTCCGATCTGCGGGATTTCATGAACACGTACAACAGCCGCCCGCCCGAATCGTGGTGGCGCGCCAACCTCAACCTGCGCGCCTACTACGGTTACCAGGCCATCGTCCAGGCCATCCACCACTACGACATCGCCGACGGCAAAAACTACTTCTATCACCGCGACCCCCAGACCGGGGTGTGGACCGTCGTTCCGTGGGACCTCGACTTGACCTGGGCCGACAACATGTACCGGGGGGGACAGACGGGCGGTGACGAGCCGTTCAAGAGCCGCCTCCTCTCCAATTTCTCCACCAATCCCGCCTATCCCGCAATCGTACGGGAATTCCGGAATCGCGTCCGCGAAATCCGCGATTTGCTCTGGAATTCTGACGAAGCCTTCCGGCTGATCGACGACTACGCGCGCCTGGTCCGGGGTACGAACGCAGCTTCGATCATCGACGCCGACCGCGCCCAATGGGACTACAACCCGCTGATGAACAACAGCAGCATCGTCAACCTCAGCAAGGCGGGCACGGGACGTTTCTACCAGGTGGGCACTCCCACCAGGGACTTCGCTGGCATGGTGCAACTCATGAAGAACTACGTCGGTTACCGCGCCACCAACGCTGCCTTCTCGCTCGATACCATAGCCGACGAACCGCAGCGCCCCGCCCGCCCCACGCTCACATACATCGGCCCCGAAGGCTATCCGGCCAACCGGCTCCGCTTCCGCGCGACACCCTTCAACGGCAGCGCGTTAGCGGCCATCGAGTGGCGCGCCGCCGAGGTTTCCCGCGCCGGTCACCCGGCATTCGACCCCGCCCAACCGGGGGCCTATGAAATCACCCCGGTTTGGGAGAGTGGACCGATCGCCGATCCCTCTCCCGAATACGCCCTGCCGCAGGTGGCCTGGCGCATTGGCCATCTTTATCGGGTGCGCGCGCGCTACCTCGATACCGCCGGGCGAGCAAGCAACTGGTCGCCTCCCATCGAGTTCACGCCCGGCCCATCCGACACCGCGGACGCGCTCGTGCAGCACCTGTGTCTTTCCGAGTTGATGTACAACCCGATCGGCGGCAGCGATTTCGAGTTCATCGAACTGCACAATCGCAGCCTCGACTTCGCGCTCGACCTGGGTGGCGCCACGTTCACCGCGGGCGTCGACTTCACCTTTCCAAGCGATACCAGCCTCCCCCCGGGCGGCTACCTCCTCCTTACCCGCGCATCGACACCCGAGCAGCAGAACGCCTTCCGCGCCTTCTACCAACTCGACGAGACCGTGGCCATCGTCGGCCCCTACGCCGGAGCCCTGGCCAACGAAGGGGAAACCGTGACCCTCAAGACAGCGCCCAACGGGACCACGATCTTCTCGGTGAAGTACGGCGATGGACGTGGCTGGCCCCTGGCGGCCGACGGTGCAGGCCACTCGTTGATCCCCGAGACCGAAGCGGTTTCCGGACAGCGCGCCGGCTGGCTGGATTACGGCGGCAACTGGCGTGCCAGCACGTTCCTGAACGGATCGCCCGGGCGCGCCGATCCCGAACCGCCGCCAGGCCCGGTCATCAACGAACTCATGGCGCAAACCCATCTGACCGATCCGCGGTATCCCCAATACGACTCGAACGATTGGATCGAACTGCACAATGCCGGCCCCCTCGAGGTCAATCTCGCCGGCTGGTATCTCAGCGACAATGCGGCTCAGCTCGATAAATGGGCCATCCCCGATCTCGACCTGCCGCCCGGAGCCTTCATTACCTTCGACGAAGTCACCGGGTTCCACACGCCCATCACATCCGGCTTCGGCCTAAACGGCACCGGCGAGGAGTTGTTCCTTTCCCATCTGCCGGGCGGGAACGAGAACCGGGTGGTCGACGCGGTCCGGTTCAAGGGACAAGAAGAGGGATTCTCCTGGGGACGCGCATTGGACTTTCCGAGCCACTGGCGTCGTCTTGTGCCGACGCGTGGCGCGGCCAACCTCGAGGCGGACTGCGCGATTACGATCAGCGAGATCATGTACCACCCCTATGACAAACGGGAGGGCACAGACCTCGTCGACAACACGGCCGATGAGTACGTCGAGTTGCACAACCCCGGCTCCGCGCCTGTCGCGCTCCACGACACCAACGGCGTCTGGCGATTGGACGGTGGTGTGAGATTCCTCTTCCCAACCAACACGATCCTCGAACCTGGCGCCTCTCTCCTCGTGGTCTCGTTCGACCCGGCGCATGCCGCCATTCTCGCCTTATTCCGACAGAAGTACGGCATCGCCGGTCTCGATGTGGCGATTCTCGGGCCCTATGCGGGAACACTCGGCAATGCAACCGACCGCGTTGCCATCGAGAAACCGCTGGCCCGGAAGACCCCCGACGATCCGCCTGCATGGGCCATCCTGGATGAAGTGATCTACGGCAGCGGATGGCCGTGGCCGCAGGCGTGGCCTGCTGGACAAGGAGCGTCACTCCAACGAGTCGGCACGGGCACAGGCAACGCCCCGGACGCCTGGCGTCCCTGGTGGCCTACGCCCGGCTTCGACAACTTCAGAGAGTCGTTGTCCGATTTCGACGGCGACGCCTTGCCGGACTGGTGGGAGACGGAGATGGGACTCGACCCCCTGGACCCAAGCGGAGACAACGGTGTCGAGGGCGATCCGGACGCCGATGGGCTGGCGAACTGGCTGGAGTTCGAGGGACGTACCGATCCGCGCGCCACAACGCTCCGGCTCTTCTCCATCGAGCGCCTGGAGGCCGGCGTGGAATTGCGGTTCAATCAGCCTGCTGGGTACGCGGTGCAACTCGAGGCAGCCAACTCGATCGAAGCCACAGCGTGGGAAGTCATTGTCAGCTTTCCCGGCCAGGCCTCCGCTCGCATTGCAGTCGCTACCGACCTGCCCCCCGGAGCAGCGTCCGCCCGGTTCTACAGGCCACAGGGTCAGCCCTTAAATCAATAGTCAGGCTCACCGTAATGCGCGTTCGATATCTGCCACGATCCGCTGAGCCTTCTCGTCCGTGGCCATCTGCTGACGCCAGCGCGACACCTGCTGGCTGACGGCAGCGCCCGTTCCGACACCCAGGCAGCCGGCAATATCCCTCTGCGTCAAGCCGGCAAATCGCTGCAGCGCCCAGGCAGCGACCCCGCGCAAGACGGAGTTCCTCCTTCGCTCGGCGAACCGACCCGGTTCGACACCCAAGACCTGTGCGACTCGCTTGATAACCAATGACGCATCCTGTGTCGACTCGGTACGGCGAAAGGAAACGTCCTCCCGTCGGAAAGCCCGGGCCATAAGACTTCGATGCCGACTTTCTACGGACGCGTTAAACAGCTCCGATCCAACACTGAGCTTGGCCCGACGGTACAAGAGCGCGAATGTGGCGTCGTCCTCGACCAGGCCTGTTTCGACGAAGGACTGATAGACTTCTGCGGCCTCTGACATCCTGTCTCCGGAGACCAGGGCGAGAATCGGTCCCTGGTCGAGGACAGACCAGGGATCCTCGAGTCCGACGTAGCTCCGATAACTGCTCCAGGGATACGCCCTCAAGGCCTCCAGCTTTGCCTGGATTGAAATCCCCAGCCATCGCTTGCCACTTACGGGATTGAGGTGGATGTAGCGGCTCAACCTCAACAGATATTCATTCCCCTCAACGAGCTGGGCCTTAAATCGCCCTTGTGTGAGGTGCCCAACTCGATGGTAACGCAAGTTGAAGTAGACCGCATACGCGGTGAGAAGGCGCCCCATAAAACGGCTCAGATTCGCTCTCGGCGTGCCGATCAAAAGATGAACGTGATTCGGCATGAGGCATACCAGAAGCACTCGAACTGGATGCCCATCAACTGTCTCTTTTAACTGCCTGAGGAATCGTCGCCGATCCGTGTCATCGCGGAAAATGACGCGTCGCTCATTCCCGCGGAAACAGACGTGGTATACCCCTCCTTCAAGCAGGACCCTCAAAGGCCTTGCCATGAGCCCAACGTCGCACGGTGCTGGCCTGTCGTCAACGCGTGGATTGCTGGCGTTCCGCAAACTTCTAACTTAAGGGCTGACCCTGCCGCGCTTCAGCGCAGCATGCTGGCGCGCTCGTTGATCCAGGGAACGTCGCGGGGCGCGATGTAGGCCCCGGACCAATTCTTGGTTATGGTCGCGGGATCCATCCATCGTTTGATCTCGGCATGGCCGTCGGCAAAGCTCAGTCCGCTGGCCTGGTTGTGGTAGATCGCCGGCAGATTGCCCCATTGGTTGGGGCTGTCGACCATGACCAGAAAATAGCCGTCGTCCACGCTCTCCTCCCGCTCGTCAATGAACACGAACTGAGTCGAGGGCTTGGTGATTTCGCTGAGCTTCTGGTAGGTCCACCACTTGTTCTTGATGATGTCTGTGTGCCAACTGCTGCCGTTCATGCAGCCGTTCATCGAGATGCTCCGGGTGCGCGGATACTTCTTGCCGCTGATCACGACCAAGAACTTGTCGGCGGGGCACTTGTAGATGCCGAGCGACTGATTGTAGGGATAGAGCTTGCCGTGGGGCGGCATTAGGAGATTGATGTTCGTGCAGTCCCGAATGTTGATCGGGTTGCTGACGCTGATCCACCCTCCCACCCAGCCGTCCTCGGTGCCGTCGCCGTTGGCCACCAGATTGTCCTGATAGTCGTTGGCATACATCGTCCAGGCCAGACTGAGTTGCTTGCCGTTGTTGATGCAGCCGATGGCCGTCGCCTTGGTCTTGGCGCGGGACAACGCAGGCAAAAGCATGCCGGCGAGAATCGCGATGATCGCAATCACCACCAGCAACTCGATGAGCGTGAACCCAGCCTGACGCTCTTCAGCGGATCGACTGTACATTGCCTTCATAGGTCGCTCGTCTTCACCTGTAGGCCGCTCCGCCACACCCCGCCTTGCCGAATCCCCTGCACGGCCGACGGCACTTCACACGCGGACATTGCCGAACACAAGGCGAACCGTAGACTCGAACCCGCGGATGCTCAAGGCCTAATCGCTGCCAAACTCTGTCGCCGGGAGATTCACCCGCCTCATGCGCCTGAGATCCTTGGCTGTCGATCGCCGATCGCCAACACCCGCTCGGCGCATCTGATTGTTGTCGGTGTTCTGTCGCCTGGTGAAGGCGCCGGACCGACAACGGATGGAGATTGCCGAAGGGGCGACGCCTGCCTGCCGCCCGCCAGACAGCGTCTGCAACTCGCATCGCCGTGGACGAGGACGTCCCCACTCCAGCGCCTTCGTGTCCTCGAATAGAGCACGCGAGATCGCGTGCTCTGCCTGCGCCGCAAAGGGCAGCGGCCTGTCTGCCGTGTCGGGCACGGCACAGGCAGGCGCGGCAGGCAGGCCCCACGCGGCGCCTGCTCGATTCCCACCGATAACCTTCAGATGCACTGACACCCGCCGGTCGGATGCAGGCCCGCTTGACGCTCCGGGCACCGTCCGCTACGTTTCGGCGCAAGGTCCGACGTTTTGACTATGAACAGTTTCCTGATTCCAATGGTGGTCGAGCAGACCGGTCGAGGCGAGCGGGGTTACGACATTTACTCCCGCCTGTTGGTTGACCGGATCATTTTTCTCGGCACACCGGTGGACGACATGGTGGCCAATGTGGTCATTGCCCAGTTCCTTTTCCTCCAGATGAATGACCCGAAGAAGGACATTCATCTGTACATCCATTCCCCGGGCGGCAGCGTGACGGCAGGCTTGGCGATTTACGACACCATGCAGTTCCTGACGTGCGATGTGAACACGTACTGCATCGGCCAGGCAGCCAGCATGGGCGCTGTCCTGCTGGGTGCAGGCACCAAGGGCAAACGTTACGCCCTCCCCAACGCCCGCATCATGATCCACCAACCGTGGGGTGGCGTCCAGGGCCAGGCCACAGACATCAGCATCCAGGCCAAGGAGATTCTCCGCCTCAAAGACCGGCTCAACGAGATTCTCGCCCACCATTGCGGCCAGAGCATCGAGTCCA
Source organism: Verrucomicrobia bacterium ADurb.Bin006 (assembly GCA_002071485.1). Lineage (GTDB taxonomy): Bacteria > Verrucomicrobiota > Verrucomicrobiia > Limisphaerales > J093 > MWFF01. The sequence continues at coordinate 11,630 of MWFF01000127.1, forward strand.
TCGCCCGCGACACGGACCGCGACCGGTTCATGTCGGCCGACGAGGCCAAGGGCTACGGATTGGTCGACGAGGTGGTCAAATCGCGCAAGGAAATCCCCTCCCTGGCGGAAGGCGCCAGCGCGCCTGCGCCCGCGGTCCAGTAAACGAGTTGGATTGAGAGAACTGCCAGATCACCCCAAACACCGAATTCGCCCATGTCGCGCCCGACACAACTGACGCTTTGCAGCTTCTGCGGCAAATCGCATGCGGAGGTGAAGAAGCTGATCCAAGGCCCGGGCGTTTTCATCTGCGACAGTTGCGTGCTGCTGTGCAAGAGCGTTCTGGACAAAGAACTGCGGACCGACTCACGGCATTCCCTCCAGGCGCTGAGCGTTCCGCGCCCGGCGGATCTCAAGGCGCTTCTGGATCAGTACTGCGTGGGGCAGGAACAGGCCAAAAAGACCCTCGCGGTGGCGGTGCACAACCACTACAAGCGGATTCAGAACCAGGTCAGGCCCCGGGGAGATGCCAAAGCCGCGTCTCCCCACGACGACGTCGAAATCGAGAAGAGCAACATCCTGCTCATCGGTCCCACAGGCTGCGGCAAGACGCTGCTGGCCCGATCGCTGGCGCGCGCCCTCAACGTCCCGTTCTCGATCGCCGATGCCACGACGCTGACCGAGGCCGGATATGTGGGCGAGGACGTCGAGAACATCGTCCTGCGCCTGCTCCAGAACTCGGACTACGACATCGAGCGCGCGCAGACCGGCATCATCTACATCGATGAGATCGATAAGATCGCGCGGAAGACGGAAAATGTCTCGATCACGCGCGACGTCTCCGGCGAGGGGGTCCAGCAGGCGCTGCTGAAGATTCTGGAAGGGACGGTCTGCAGCGTGCCCCCACAAGGCGGGCGCAAGCACCCCCAGCAGGAGTACATCCGGGTCGACACCACCAAGATCCTCTTCATTTGCGGCGGGGCGTTCGTCGGTCTGGACAAGATCATCCACCGCAGACTGGGCAATCGCGTGATGGGGTTTGCCGCGGCGGAGCAGAATGCGGCGGGAAGGAACAGCCCGGCGCACAGCATCTGGAGACAGCTCGAGCCGGAGGACCTGCTGAGCTACGGCTTCATCCCCGAGTTTATCGGGCGCCTGCCTGTGGTCACGGTGCTTGATGAACTGAACGAGTCTCAACTCGTCTCGATCCTCACCGAACCCAAAAACGCCCTGACCAAGCAATTCGCCAAGCTGCTGGCGATGGAGAACGTCGAACTCGAATTCTCCCCCGACGCTCTCCACGAGTTGGCCACCCAGGCCCTCCAGAAGGGCACCGGCGCCCGCGCCCTGCGCAGTCTGGTCGAGAAACTCATGCTCGACCTGATGTACGACATCCCAAGCGCCAACGATGTTGCCGGAGTGACGATCACCAGGGCCGTCGTACGGGGCGAATGCCCTCCCCTGCTCCACCGAAAGACCAATCGCCGGGCGGCCTAGCCCGCCTATTTCGCACCCCGATGGCGCACAGGGCACCGAGACTTCGCAATAGGACTGCTATGCAGGCCAGCCGAAATCTCAGTTGTTGAATACCCCGAATTGACTCATGATCCCGGTGTGATTTCGAGCAAGCCCCCTCTTCCGATGGCGACCGAACTGCGCTGCTTCCTGGGACTCGCCCTGTGTCTTCTCGCGCCGCGTGCCGCTGCTTTCAACGGTCACGTAGCCTCCGACGGACCGCTCACCACCGTCATCGCGCCCCTGCCGCTGATCACGAATTACGACCAGGCCCAACCGGTCTGCATAACGGTGTCCAACACAGGTCCACATTCGTTGACGGTATCGCTTGCCCTCGCGGGTCTGGTGGACGAATGCCGGGCCATTGGAGCGACTCAGAAGGTCCTCACCGTCCCGGCACGAGACGTCGGCCACACCGAGTTCGCTCTGGCCGTGGGCGGGGGCGCCTACTCCGCCCTCTATCCGGTGCGAATCGACGCCGCCGCCACAAACGGCGATCAGGCCCTTCGAACCAGCGCCGTGCGCATCTTCACAAACGATTTCTCGGCGCTCCCGCCACCCCTGGCGGCAACGTCCGCCATTCGGGTTCCCGACGCCGGCGCTGTGCTGCTGGCCGGCAAGAAGACTCAAGGTGTCGCCTGGCAGTCATTCGGCCAAGAGCGTCAGAACCTCGGTCCCGGATGGACCGGGAGCGAGTCGGACTCCGGAGTTTACGTCGCCTTCGGGCCGATGACTCGGGGTGAGTCCCGTCAGGCTATCCACGTCCACCCTCCCTGGCGACACGGTCCCGGGACGGTGTTCGTCACCTACCGTGTGGCCCTGCCGCAAACAGCCGCGCGCCTCGTCTTCTACCAGGCGATTCGCGATCACGCCGAACACGAACCGCCAAGCGACGGTGTAACGTTCCGCGTCCGGGCCAACGGCGAGCTTCTGTTCGAACGCCACTCTGACAGCAAGCTCTGGGTGGTTGGCGAGGTCGAACTCGCCCGTTTCCGCGGTCAGGAGATCGACCTCGAACTCGAGACGCATCCGGGGCCCAACCGCGACACCACCTGCGACTCCGCATTCTGGGGCGATCCCGTGATCGTGACGGGGCCAACGCCCGCCCGTTTATCACCCGCGGACCGGGAGGCACTGCGGGCGCTCGCACGCGAGACGGCCTCGTCCGGCAAGCCCGCGCAGGGTGTCCACCGCTTCGATCTCGGAGACGGTTGCCGCGCCGCCCTGGCGCTGGGGCCTCACGGGCTCGTAGACGGAACCCTTGCGTTCGGTGGCGAAGGTCGGGCTGTGGTCTTCGACACCGTGGAAATGCGGGTGCTGCATCTGCCGGTCGGCGGCTGGCCAGCGGGCGTTGTGGTGGATGAGGCAAACGTCTCGGAGACCGGCGGACGCGTTCGTGTCACGCACCGGATCGAGACCGCGGAAGGTCCTGGAAACCTCGAAGCCGAGGTATGGGCCCAAGGAGCAGGCCTGCGGATGCGAATCACCTGCAACCGGCGTCTGACTGATCTCGCGCCCGGCCCGGCCGATCGGCTCGCCTCGCGCGTCTACTACGGACACGGCTACTGCATCGAGGAACCGAGCCCGTTCCGGGCTGGCGGCGGCGGTCATGATTTGGCGACGAGCCATGTCGGGTTTGAATTCGACAACGGAGTCTCGCTCCTGGTGGCGGCGGATACGCCCGTCGACCACCTCGAAGTCGATCCCGCCCGCAGAATCTACGCTCTCCACACGCATCCCGATTCCACCTACACGTTTGTCCCGGGCCTGAAGGGCGCTTTCGATTGCGCCGTCCGATACCGCCCTCTCTACGACAAATCGCCGGCGCCCGCTGTCGCCCTCAAAGCGGGCCGCTACGTCTTCGACCTCTGGGGCGGACGGTATGCCGACGACGCCGCGAGGCTCGAACGCTGTTTTGCGTACGGCTTGACCAACTCGCTGGTGATCATGCATGTCTGGCAACGCTGGGGTTATGACTATCGTCTCCCCGACATCTTCCCGCCGCTGCCCAGCCTGGGCACGCTCGAGGACCTGCAAGGTCTCGGGCGCCTCTGCCGCCAACACGGCGTCCTCTGGGGCTTGCACGACAACTACATCGATATCTATCCCGACAGCGAAGGTTTCAGCTACGACAACGTGACGTTCACTCCCGACGGCCAGCCCCGACGGGCCTGGTTCAACGAAGGCCGCAACGCCCAAAGCTACCAGTTCCGCCCCGACCGCGTGCAGCCGTTTCTTCGCCGCAATCTCGATCTGATCGAGCCGGCGCTCGAACCCACAAGCTATTTCGTGGACGTGTGGACATCGATGAACGCATTCGACTATCTCGATCGCCACGGTGCGTTTCACTCGAAGATCGAGACCCTGCGCTGTTGGGGCGAGGCCTTTGCCGCCATTCGACGCGCCTGCGGCGGCGGCCCCATGATCAGCGAGGCCGGCAGCGATCAGTTGATCGGATGGGTCGACGGCGCGGACTGCCAATTCCTCCATCTGAGCCCCGTGGGACGCCCTTTCAACAATCACGTCCCTTGCCGCGACTGGGCGCGTGTGCCGTGGTTCGACGCGGTCAACCATACCCGCTTGAGCCTGCACGGCGTTGGCTATCCGGGCCGTTACGAGGGTGGACGCGGACGATTGCTGCACGGCATCGCCAGCGACGACTATCTGAGCGCCGAGATTCTCACCGGGCACGCCCTGATGATCGATCTGACCAATCTGGGGCGCGAGGCGGTGCGGAAATACTGGTTGGCGCAACCCTTCATCGAGAGCATCGCATTGGATGAAATCGAACGGGTCGATTTCGCCGGCGGCGATATTCATCGCCTTGCGATCCGCTGGAGATCGGGCGCGCAGGTCTGGGTCAACAGGAGCTCCGACGACTGGGAGGTTGCCGGACACATCCTGCCGCCATTCGGATTCCATGCAACCAACGGACCGGTCTTTTCGGCCATCGAGCGCCTGGGCGGCCTGATTGTCGAACGCTCGATGGGCGCCGGAACGCTTTATGTCAATGGCCGGGGTTACCGCCCGGACGCCCCGCTCCTCATACAGCCCGAATTCGCGGGCTTCACGCCCACTGGAGAACGGCAATTCCGATTGCAGGTCAATTGGCAGACTCAGAAGCCTGCCCCCCGCGATCTTCAGGTCTTCTACCACTTTTCGCGCCCCGTCCCCGGGCGCTATAGCCCAGCCGAATTCTATGGGGGCGGCACTCCCGCCACCCCGACTTCGCAGTGGCGCGACCGGGAGAGCACCGACTTCACGGTGCAGATCCCCGAGGACATGGAGCCGGGCGAATACACGGCGATGGTGGGCCTCTATAATCCCCGAGGCGAAGGCGGACGACGCTATCCTCTCCTCGGGGACGAGACCTCTGACCGGCGGTATCGCGTGGGCAAACTGATCGTTTCGGGCTCATCGGGCAAGATGTCCGGCCTTCACTTCGAGCCCCTTTCGGAGCCGCATCGGCCCGACTTGCGCCTGGTCCCCAACGCAGACCCGACCGATTTCGGCGGGATTGTAACGTCTGGCGCGGTACGGGTCGCGCGGCAGGGAGGCCGTTTGCTGCTGATGCCGTTGCCTGAGGGCGAGGATCTCGAAGTCAGCCTTGTCCCGAGTCGTCTCCTCGATCGCCCGGTGCGCCCGACGACGTTGAAGGCCGTGGACGCGAACGGTGCCCGTGGCCGCGCGATTCCGTTTGTCCAGGAGGGCGAAACGATTCGATTCACTCTTCGCCGATCGGAATTCGGATGTGAGCTGAGTGTGGACTGAGGACTGGTCGTTGGCTGATGTTGGCCGCGGCGGGGGCGCCATGCCTTCGCCCAGGAAGAAGCTCGGGTGCGGAGGTTGGTTGTACCCCACGTTCTGCCAGGCGATGCTCAGCCTGTACCGCGCATCGAGCATCAACGTGCGAAGCAGGCTTCGGCAGGCAGGTCGGATGGGAGAGGGCCGGGGTGAGCGGTCTGTGTAGGGTATCCAGCCGACTAGGCAATAACAGTCAACGCCCTGACAATTGAGGGTCAGTGCATCTGTAGCTTGTCGATGAGAATAAAGCTTGCGCCGCGTGGGGCCTGCCTGTGCCGTGCCCGACACGGCAAACAGGCCGCTGCGCTTTGCGGCGCAGGCAGGGCACCCGGCCTACAGCGGGAGTCTCCATCCGTTGCAGGCCCGGTGTCCTCATCGGGCGACAGAATACCGACAACTGTCAGATGCACCGATTGCAAGACCCGCCTTTCTGAACTTGAGTGCCCGCCTCCGTTCGACTAGTCTTGACCGGTGAAACACGTTGCAGACAAGTCAAGTCTCTGTGCAGCGTTAAACGGGTTGAGGATTCTACTCGGAATGGCATGACATTATGCGCACTCACTCAGTCTCGCGTCGCTCGGGCAGTCGTCGGGAGTCCGCGTTCACCTTGATTGAACTCCTGGTTGTAATCGCCATCATCGCGATCCTCGCCGGCCTCCTGCTGCCGGCGCTTTCGAAGGCCAAACAGAAGGGCCAGGGCATCGCCTGCATGAACCACACCAAACAACTGGGGTTGGCCTGGATCATGTATGCCGATGAGAACAACGACAAACTGGTCATCAACACCACCATCGACCTCACGCAAGCCAGTCGCACGAACAACTGGGTAGCGAACGTGATGGGGGCCAGCCCGCAGGAAGACACCAATACGGTTTATCTCACGCAGGGATTGCTGGCCCCCTACGTCGCCAAGGCGATCGGCATCTACCGCTGCCCCGCCGATCGCAGTCTGAGTGGCCCCCTCCCGGATGGCCGGCGCCTGCCGCGCGTCCGCAGCGTCTCCATGAACGCGTTCGTCGGGCCTTTCGACAAATCCAACCAACCCCTGATCTCGGGTTGGGCCCAGTTCATCCGAATGTCCGACATGCCGAGTCCGTCGAGCATCTTCGTCCTCCTCGATGAGCATCCCAACTCGATCAACGACGGGTGGTATGTATTCTGCAACAACGGTCCCGACGGGAACCTCTGGAGCGACATGCCAGCGAGCTATCACAATGGGGCGGCGGGTTTTGCTTTCGCCGACGGACATTCCGAGATCAAACGATGGCTGGCGGAGGTCACAAAGCGCGCCCGTTGGTCCGCTTGGCCGATTCCGACCGGCGCCGACCGCCGGGACTTCCTCTGGGTCTCCGAACGGGCGACGTTCCGGCGCTAGCCCGCATAGTCGTCCTCTTGCGAAGTCTGACCGCTCCGTGCACGGACGGGGTCATCCGGGACGAACTCTTCGATGGCCCCGCCTCACCTTCGCCTGCGGGCCACGACGAACGCATTGAACATCGCGTACCGCAGCGGGGTGAGATTGAGCAGATAATCCGCCGGCTGCCGCACATAACGGTCGGTGCACTCGACGCGCTCGATCGCACAGCCGAGACGATCAAGGAAGAATGTCATCTCCAGGCCGTTCGTGGCCACGATCGCGTCATCGTCCGGTGTGAACGGTTCCTTCACGATCGGCGTCATCCGGTCGAATTGCACCTCGCCGGGCGCGACGCGCATTTGGCGCCGTTTGGCCAGCAAACGCCGCGCATTGCGCCACTTGTTGCCCAACCCGCGCATCCTCGGATGATAGTCGCGCCAGCCCAACGCGCGAAAGAAGTTCGGACTCGACACAACCACCCGGGCCCCTGGACGCGCCACACGCACCAACTCGGCGAGGAATCCTTCCGGATCCTCGACATGCTCAAGCACGTTCAAAGCGCCCACGGACCCGAAATGCCGATCCGGGAACGGCAAATGCCGTCCATCGTAAACCTGGCAATCCAGACCCGCTTGACGAGCCTTTGCGACGTTCGGTTCGGACACCTCGACGCCGCAGACCTCATAACCCTCGTCCCGCAGTCGGCGTACCACCTGTCCGACGCCGCACCCGACATCCAGTGCCCGGTCGCCAGCCTGATCCGGACGCAACGTGTCGGCGTATTTCGCGTAGAAGCCCTCGTCCCATCCCGCGAGAAACTCCGCGTACGCCTCGTTGTGCAGATACATCTCTTGGTGACCCATTCGGATTCCAACAATGCACCATCCCACTTCCCGGCACAAGAACCGCGACGCAACCGAACCGCGGCGCCAGGCAATGAGGTCTCCTTGTCGAGGCAGCCACCCTGCGGCAGGCGGAGTCGATCGGAATCCAACTTTGGCCCTTGACAGAATACTACCACGGTAGTACTACTGCGGTCGTCAAAGCGACATCTCGTATGAGTCAGAACACATTTCATCGTCTCGGCGACCTCCAGTTGCGCCTCATGCAGTCGCTCTGGGCTCGCGGCGAGGCCAGCGTCGCGGAGGTCCACGCCACCCTCCCGGATGACGCGAATCTGGCCTACACCACCGTCGCCACCATGCTGCGAAAGATGGAGGCGCGCGGACTTGTCCGGCACCGGGTTGAAGGCCGGACCTTCATCTACTCGGCAGCCGTCGCCGAGGAGCAGGTCAGCGGCGGCATGGCCGAGCACGTGCTCGATCGCCTTTTCGGCGGCAGCGTCGAAGCGCTGGTCAGCCACCTGCTGACTCGCCGCGAAGTGAGCCGCGACGAACTCGCTCGCCTGCGGAAGCTGATCGCGGAAAGGAGCCACTCGTCATGAGCCCGCTGCCCACCACTGGACTTTGGCTGCAGACCCTGGGCCTGCTGGCCGCACAGAGCACCTTGTTGTTGGTCGTCGCCAGCTTCAGTCAGGGCCTCGCCCGCGCGCCGCAGAGCCGCCGTCGCTTCTGGTTGGCCGCGTTGGCCGGCGTGGCTTTGCTTCTGGCAAACTCCCTTGCAGGACTCGACCGTCCCCTCGCCAGGCACTTCGCGGCCGGCGCGCCTTCCTCCCTGGGGGTCATCGTTCGTGGCAACTTGCCAGTGACGTCCGCACCGACCGGTGCGGACGCGAGTGAAACCAGCCTTCGGTCCGCCGCGGGCTTGCCCAGCGAGGCGCCGCCAACCCAGGTCGGTACATGTTGGCCGGCGTGGCTCTGGCTGGCGGGCGCTGCCGCCATCGGGCTCTGGTCGCTCGCGCCGCGAATCTGGCTGGCTTGTGTCGGTCGGCGCGCCCCCGCCGCCGAATCGCCGGAGTTCCAGCGGCGGATCCAAAGCCTCGCGGGGCGGCTGAACATCCGCCTCCGTGTGCGGGTGGTCTGGATGCCCCGGCTCGCCGGCCCGGTCGCTTTCGGCGTGGTCCGGCCCAGCATCGGGTTGCCGGCGGACTTCTGGACCGCGCACTCGGCCATCGAGCAAGACGCTGTGCTTGCGCACGAACTCGCCCACCTTGCCGCGCGCGATCCGTTCTGGCTCGCGCTGGCGGACGGACTGGCCGCGGTGCTCTGGTGGCATCCGCTGGTCTGGTGGGGGCGGCGGCAGTTGCGCGCCGCCTGCGAGTCGGCGGCTGATGAAGCGAGCCTGGTGGTCGAGGACGGTCCCGCAGTGTTGGCCGGCTGCCTGGTGGCGCTGGCCTCGCGCTGGCAGCAACGCGGTGTGCTCGGGTTGCTCGGCATGGCAGGATTCCGTTCCGGCTTGGGGCGGCGCGTGGAGAGGTTGCTGCATCTTCGCGGGCGCGACCAACCGTCGCTCCGCTGCCGCTGGCCGGGACTCGTGACCTCGCTGGGCGCCGTGGCGACTCTCGCGCTGATTGTGGCCGTGCCCGCACGGCTCTTCCCGGTGCAGGCCGCAAACCGGCCAGCGCTGATCGAGGTCGTTGGCGACGCCCTTGCGCAGACGACGGTCTCGCCAGCCGCGTCTGCTCCGGCGGCCCGCAATGGACCGAGCGCCGCCGCTACCGATCCCGCCGCCGCCAGCGCCACACCTGGGGACGATGCGCAGGTGATGATCGAGGCCAAGTTCGTTGAGGTTTCGGCGGATGCGAATGTGCCGCTCAGTTTCGACTGGTATCTTGGCGATGTCCCGTCCTCGGATCCGGGAGTGCCGTCCGCAAGCAACTCGACCGGCCACGTTGCAACGATGACCGGCATCCTCACCGATCCCCAGTTCCGCGAAGTGATCGCAGCGTCGTCGAAGGCGGGCATGAACGGCGTGCGCGAGTTGCGCGGCGACCAACTACCCTGGCCGGGCCGCGACGCGACCAACGCGGCCAACATCCGCGTCACCGCCGCACAAGGCGCCACCGTGACTGGCATCCTCACCGACGCGCAATCTCGCGCGGTGTTGCGCGCGCTCGAACAGCGCGCCGGCGTGGACGTGCTCTCCGCGCCGAGCGTGGTCACCGTGAGCGGACGCCAGGCGCAGATTCAGGTCGCGGACATCCGGACCGTGCTGACCGGCATAAACCCCGATGCCGTGAAGGTCCCCGGTGCCATCCCGGCCACCAATGCGCTGCCGTTTACCAGAACCGCCGTTCCGACCGGCCCCAGCCTCGATGTGATCCCGGTGGTCTCGTCCGACGGCGTGACGATCAACCTGACGGTCATCCCCACCGTCACCGAGTTCCTGGGCTATGACGAACCGCCCAAGGACTCCAAAGTGGAAATCATGGAGAACGGCAAGGCGCGCCTCGTGGAGCTGCCGCTGCCGCGCTTCCGCGTGCGCCAGATGGAGACACAGGCGGCGATTCGCGACGGCCAGACACTGGTGCTGGGCGGTTTTCCGGTCGAGGAGACGCGTCACGCGAAGGACAAGGTGCCGGTGCTGGGCGACATCCGGCTGGTCGGGGGACTGTTCCGAAGTGAATCGAAGTCCGCAGTGCGAAAACAGTTGCTGGTCTTCGTGACGGCTACAATCATCGACTCGGCGGGGAACCGGGTGAACGCATCGCCCGGAACGTCGGCGCCCGCCCATACCGCGCCGCGGTTTCCAGGCGAGGCCCCGGTCCCGTAATCCGAACAGGGGATCCCCTTCCTGACCTCTTCACTGACCCACGCGATTCTGAGAGCCCGCATTTCAGGTGAAATGTGACGGTGACCGGTCAGATGACATCACCAGTTGGCGAGAAATGCGGGCTAAAAGGAACTCCTGCTGCGGCCAGAATCAGGCAGCCCCACCGAGCCAAGCCAAAACCCCAGGGGAGTGACGGCAACGCCACTCCCTTGCCCACATGAGGGTGTCGCACATTCCACGGATTCCCCTGTCTGTCGACACACCGCGGGGGGTTGGCGGGGTCGGCACTCGAACACTCGGCAAGCCCGCCTCGCCAGCTTGACATCGCATCCGTCAATCTTCATTTTCTTGTTTTAAGCTCACGAGAATCCGACTGACCAACATGGTATGACTGAACCACATTCTTTGTTCGGGACGCTTCAGACCCTGGACCTGGGCGGCGGCCGGACCGGGCAGTACTATTCGCTGCCGGCGCTGACACAGGCGGGGCTGGGCAATCTGGAGCGGCTCCCGATTTCGCTGCGCATTGTGCTCGAATCCGTCCTCAGGAACTGCGACGGAAAGAAGATTACCGAACAGAACGTGCGTGATTTGGCCGGGTGGCAGCCTCGAGCCGAGCGCACGACCGAGATTCCGTTCGTCGTCGCCCGCATTCTGCTGCAGGACTTCACGGGCGTGCCGTTGCTGGTGGACCTTGCGGCCATGCGTTCAGCCGCCGCGCGGCTCGGGAAGAGTCCGAAGACCGTCGAGCCGCTGGTGCCGGTGGATTTGGTGATCGACCATTCGGTGCAGGTGGACTTTGCCGGAACCAGCGACGCCGCCCGCAACAATCTCGAGATGGAGTTCATGCGCAACCGCGAGCGCTATCAATTCCTGAAATGGAGCATGCAGGCGTTCGACCAACTCAAGGTCGTCCCCCCGGGGATCGGGATTGTGCATCAGGTCAACCTCGAGCACCTGGCCAAGGGTGTGCAGCAATCGCCTGCGACCCTGAACGGAGAATCCGCCCCCGTCCTTTACCCCGACACCCTGGTCGGCACCGACTCGCACACCACCATGATCAACGGCCTGGGCGTCGTTGCCTGGGGCGTGGGGGGCATCGAGGCAGAGGCGGGCATGCTTGGCCAGCCTGTCTACATCCTGACGCCGGATGTGGTGGGCGTGTGCCTGACCGGCGCGCTCCGGGAAGGAGTGACGGCGACAGACCTGGCGCTCACCGTCACGCAGCTCCTGCGACGCGCGAATGTGGTGGGCAAGTTCGTCGAGTTCTTCGGACCCGGCGCCGCGGCGCTGTCCCTGGTGGATCGGACCACAATCGCCAACATGGCGCCCGAGTACGGGGCCACGATGGGCTTTTTCCCGATGGATCGGGAGACAGTGGACTTTCTCCGCGCGACCGGCCGGAGCGAGGATCTCTGTGAGGCGTGCGAACGCTACTATCGGGCCCAGGGGCTTTTTGGCATGCCGGCGCCCGGCCAGATCGACTACTCGACCGAGATCGCACTCGACCTCTCGAGCATCGTACCAAGCGTCGCCGGCCCCAGGCGCCCCCAGGATCGCATCGAGCTGTCCGCCCTCAAACAGGCATTCCTCGACCTGCTCGCGAAGCCGGCGTCCGAGAATGGGTACGGCAAGTCGCCCGAGGAATCCGCCCGTCGCCTCCTGGTCAAGGGCCACCGGCCGATCAACTTCCATCACGAGTGGCACGCCGGCTTCAACAAGGCCCGCATCGAGCCAAGCGAGAGCGAGATGCGCGACCAGCATCCCGCGCCCGACAACATCACTGTGAGCCGCGACACGCTCAAGTGCGAGCTTGGGCACGGGACGATCCTGATCGCCGCGATCACCAGTTGCACGAACACGTCGAACCCGAGCGTGATGCTGGCGGCGGGGCTGCTCGCGAAGAAGGCCGTCGAGCGCGGCCTGTCCGTCAATCCGGTCGTCAAGACCTCCCTGGCGCCAGGGTCGCGGGTCGTGACGGACTATCTCGAGAAGACCGGATTGCAGCCGTATCTGGACCGGCTCGGCTTTCATCTGGTGGGCTACGGTTGCACCACGTGCATCGGCAATTCGGGCCCGCTCGAGACGCACATCGAGGCGGCGGTGGTGCATCACGATCTCATTGCCGCCTCCGTGCTCTCTGGCAATCGCAATTTCGAGGCTCGCGTCCACCAGAGCATCAAAGCCAATTTCCTCATGTCCCCCCCGCTTGTCGTCGCGTTCGCCCTTGCCGGGCGGATCGACATTGACCTGACCGCTGAACCGCTGGGCCGCGACGCCGAGGGGCGCCCGGTGTTTCTGAAAGACGTCTGGCCGCGGCAGGAGGAGATTCGCGATCTGCTCCACTCGACTCTCAAGCCCGAGGTCTACCGCCGCCTGTACTCGGATTTCACGACCCAGAACCCGCGATGGAACGAGATTCAGTCGAGTGGAGGCGACGTCTACCAGTGGGACCCCACCTCGGGCTACATCCAGGAACCGCCGTTCTTCGCCTCATTCTCGCGCCGCCCGAGCGCCATCGCGGGGATCAAGGGGGCGCGCGTCCTGGGCATCTTCGGCGACAGCGTCACCACGGACCACATTTCGCCGGCCGGAGCGATCAAGAAGGACTCGCCCGCGGGCAGGTACCTGCTCGATCACCACGTAGCGATCGAGAACTTTAACAGTTACGGCTCGCGGCGCGGCAATGACCGCGTCATGACGCGCGGCACCTTCGCCAATGTGCTCATCAAGAACCTCATGCTCGGTGGCGAGGCCGGCGGCGACACGCTCTATCAGCCCACGGGCGAGAGGATGTCGATCTACGATGCGGCCATGAGATATGCCGAGACCAAGACGCCTTTGATCGTCATCGCCGGCAGCGAATACGGCACCGGCAGCTCGCGCGATTGGGCGGCCAAGGGCCCGGCTCTCCTCGGCGTCAGGGCGGTCGTGGCCCGCAGCTTCGAGAGAATCCATCGCTCGAATCTGGTCGGCATGGGCATCCTTCCGCTCGAATTCAAGAACGGTGTCAGCGCCCAGACGCTAAAGCTCGACGGGACGGAGGTGTACGCAGTGCAAGGCCTCGGGCCCGGGCTGAAGCCGCGCCAGGACGTCACCCTGTGGGTGCGCCGCACCAACGGCTCGGTCGAACACGTCCCCCTGACGTGTCGCGTCGACACCCCGATCGAAATCGAGTACTACCACCACGGCGGGATTCTCCCCTGCGTGCTGCGGCAGTTGCTCGCGAAGGCTTAACATCTCACGGCGCCGCGCGCGATCTGACGTCAGGGCGGACATCCCGCGGCGCCGGATCGAGCAGGATGCGGATTGCCGTGACGTTGAGCGCCGCTTTTGGAACAAACGAGTCCGCCTCGACGAACTCGGGCACTTTGCTGCCGTCGGCGCTGCGCTCCGAACAATGGTCGTTCTGTCCGTAAGGCCCGAGACCGTCAATCGTCGGCACGGCGTGCCACAGCAGGTTGCCGTCGCTTAATCCGCCCCGTTCCTCGCTGTCCAGTTCCATGTCCAGTTCACTGGCCGCCTGCCGCCAGACGCTGAAGAGGCCGTCAGTCGCCGGATTGCGTGGCCAGGGCCGGTTCTCGCTGAGAATCTCCACCGCCACGTGGCAGGCATAGCCGTTCGCGGGGCTGGTGACGGCGCCCGGCCCCGCCAAAGCCATCAGCGCCGACTTGGCCGCGGCATACGCCTCGGGAGTGAACGCGCGGAACTCGCCCTCGGCCACGGCCTCATGCGGCACGCGATTCAGACCGCCTCCACCCGAAACACAACCGGGGTTGAAGGTGATGTGTCGCGCATAATCGGTCAGGGCCGCGACTTGCTGGATCGAGTGGGCCATTTGAACGATCGCGTTGGCTCCATGCGGATGGCTGCCCCCGGCGTGCGCGCCCCTCCCGCTGACCCGCAGACGCCAGGTCGCCCGCCCTTTCCGGGCCACAACGAGCCTCGAGACGCGTTCCCGGCGCCCCTCGGCCTCGAACACCAGAGCCGCGCGTGTGTTGCTCTCGATCCGCTCCAGGCACACAACGCCAAAATCGTGCGAAAGGGTCTCTTCCGACGAGTTCCAGAACAGCTTCCAGTTCACCCGTTCGAACAGATTCGGCGCATGCTCGCGCAGAGCCATCAGCACAAGCCACATCATCACCGTGCCCCCTTTGATGTCGTGCGTGCCCGGCCCGTAAATGCGATTCCCTTCCCGTTGCCAATGGAACCGGTTCTGAATCTCTTCCTCCGGCGGAAAGACGGTGTCCAGGTGCGAGACCATCGCGATCGCATCTGCGCCCTCGCCTGGTCTCGACAGAATCAGGTGATCCCCCCAGACCGGATTCGTCGACGCCACATGTTCGGTCGTGAATCCAAGGGGCGCAAACATCTCAGCCGTGATCGCGCCGACCCGGTTGACCCCGTCGCGGTTGCCGGTGTAACTGTTGGTCTCGACCAAGCGGCGCAGGAACTCGAGCGCCTCCGGCATTCGCCGTTCGAGGCAGGCGACAAGATCAGGTCGGTTCATTGGTGGCCTGAATCGAGACTCTGCGGTTTGGCGGCATCCCGACTCCCCCCCTGGCCCGACGGCGCGCCGGGGTCGGGCATCGGGGTCCGAGGCATCCCCAACTCGCGGCGAACCAATGGCCAGAAATCCCGGCCGACAAACACGTGCCCGCCCTCGTGCACCGTGAACACCACGGCGGGCTTGGCCCCGAAGACCTCGTAGGCGCTTTGGATGCGCTCGAAGACCCCGCGACCGATCTGGACAGGGAACCCGCCCGGCGCGCGCTCCTGCTCGCCAAGCTCGACCACAAGAAGGCGCGGAGCGACCAACGCAAAGATGTCGGCGAAATCGAAATGCTCTTCGAGCCCGGGGAAGTTCCAGCACGGGCAGTGGCCGCGCTTCATGTTGTCCACCGTGGTGAGCCAACCGCTGCTGCAGGCCAGCCGCAAGCGCTCATCGAGCGCGGCCACGTACATGGTGGTCTCGCCGCCCAACGAAAGTCCGGCCACGGCCAGGCGGTTCGTATCCACCTCAGGGCGCGTCACGAGATAGTCGACGCAACAGAGCGCATCCCAGACGCGCTCGCCCATGAGACTCCAGTTCGTGTGCTGGAGGTCGTGCTGCCCGATGTCCGGCGCCACCACCACGTAGCCCATCTCGACCAGGGTCCGTCCGTACCAGTAAAGTCCCTCGCCGCGGACGATTTTCTCGCCGGTGCCGCCGTGCCCGTGCAATGCCAGGACGCCGCCGACCTTCACTGTAGGCTGCCGCGGAACGGCGATCCACGCATGCACAGTGCGATCATCCAGAGTCTGCAGCCTGATCTCCTGCAACCGGGATGCGCTGTCGGCAAGTTCGAGCTCGCGCAGGACGACTGGCTGCAATCGCACTCGATCCGGGCGATTCCCGCCCATCATCAGGGCGAACAAGCGCGCGCGAGCCTCGCTCTGCCATGCGGCGGCCTCGCTAGCGTCTCGCGCATGGAAACGCAGCAATGGAGCGTCGGTTGTCGAGGCGTCGATGGATGCCGCTTGGACGAAAAGCGGCCACGCGCAGACGCTCATCGAGCCAAGCGCGAATGCCAGCTTGACTGCACGAAGCCGACCGAGAGGCCCGCCCTCGTGCTCTTGTCGTCTTCGCGGCGAGTTTGGATCAGGCATGGGGAGAGCATTGACATTCATAGGCTTGATGCGCATGGGGAACATGAATCCGTTCAGGGGGCAGCCCTCCGGGAGAGGCGGTTCGTGGGAGGCACAACACAAGGGGCGCAGCCACTGCTGCGCCCCTCTGTCTTTTGGAAAATCTGAAATCCGAGGATTACGCGCGGACTCTGCGGATAAAGAAAAGACCGCCCAGCCCGAGTCCCAACAAGGCCATCGTGCCCGGCTCGGGTATGACCAACTGACCGCGAATCTCGCCGTTTGGGTACATGGCGCTCTTGATGTTCATGTACAACCCGCCCTGGTACAAAGCCAGTTCATACTGTTGCGGTAGAACGAGAGTGCCTTGGAAAAAGCCGTACCTCGGGTTGAGACTGACCTGAATCGGCTTCAGATCCAAAACCAGATCGCCGTTCTCGCCGATTTGCCCCGCGTAAATGCCCGACCCAGTGTAATTCCCCTCGAGCCGATTCCAGCCAAACATCCCGTACGCGACGTTGATCATGAGTTCGTTGGATTCGCTGTTGTAGCGAATTCCGAGACCGGCCTCGCCGCCCTGGGCGGCGCTGGTGTTGGCCGGGACCTCTTGCTGCCCCACGAGGAGACCGTTCCAAAGGTCCACTTCAAATACCTCCGCCCTCACGCACCCCATCACTAAGAGAACCGCCACCGCCACGAGCAGTCGCTTCATATGAACTTCCCTTTCAGCCTGAGTTAGATTAGACGTTGTCTGGTTAGTCACGCGGGCCGTTTCTGTCAAGAGAAAGTTGGTGATATTCAGCGCGACCGAGTTGTGGTAAGGAGGGGTTGTGGTACGGCCGCTTTGACCGAAAGGCACCCAAGGCGAGGTTGCGTCTTCCAAGGCATTACATGCTGCTGGCGAACAACTTGCAAGTCTGCACCCCCCTGAGTGCCTCGATCGGGCAAACCACCATCCAGCCAACAGCGTACACGGGGAACATGCCTTTGCTCTACCATGACCCTCGACACGTTTTCACGCTGCCTTGGGCGTAGCGCGGATTCTCAATCTGCCGTACAGTTTCTCGCCTCGGCCATCCGCGCGAAGAATCCGAAATGCGCCCCAGAATGCGAAGGAGCGAAATTTGCTGTGGTCAGTCCGGCACGGCTGTGGTTGAAATAGACGGACGGATATGGACGGCAAACCTACGCTGCTGATTGTCGACGATGAGAAGCCGACGCGCGAAGGGCTTCGCGCCGCACTCGAGGATCGTTTCGAGGTTTATCTGGCGGAGGATGTCGCTACTGCGACCGACCTGTTGGAGCGGGAGCGATTCGACGTGGTTCTGACCGATTACCGGCTACCGCGGGAAGACGGTTTGAAGCTGGTGGATCGAGCGAAACGGCTCACGCGCCCGCCCATCTGCATACTCATGACGGCGTACGGGTCCGAGGAATTGGTGAGCCGCGCCTTCAGCGAGAACCGGATCGACGATTACATCCGCAAGGGAATCAGCCTCGAGGAGATCGAGATGCGCATCGCGCGCGCCCTCAAGCGCCAGCAACTCGAGGTCGAGAACGAATCGCTCCACATCCAACTCGACGAACGATTCGGCCTGGAACATCTCATCGGCCAATCGCCTCCCATGATCGAGGTGTTCGACATCGTGCGACAGGTCGCCCCAACCCCCGCCACCGTCCTCATCCAGGGGGAAAGCGGCACGGGCAAGGAACTGGTCGCCAAAGCGATCCACCGCCTGAGCACCCGGAGCCGCATGCCGCTGGTCGCCGTCCACTGCGCGGCGCTGGCCCCTTCCCTCCTCGAGAGCGAGTTGTTCGGCCACGAGAAAGGGGCGTTCACCGGAGCCCACGAACGGCGGATCGGGCGATTCGAGCAGGCCAATGGCGGGACGCTCTTCCTGGATGAGATTGGCGACATCGATGCCGGGACACAGGTCAAGTTGTTGCGGGTGCTGGGCGAGCGGACCTTCGAGCGAGTGGGCTCGAACAAGACGATCAGCGTCGACGTGCGCCTGATAGCCGCAACGAACAGGGACTTGGCACGCCTGGTGCGGGATGGCGCGTTCCGGGAAGACCTCTATTTTCGCATGCGCGTCGTCGAACTGTGGCTGCCGCCCCTGCGCGAACGGCTGGGCGATGTGCCGCTGCTGGCGCTGCATTTCCTGCGGGAGATCGCGAAGGACTACGGCAAACCGGTGACCGACTTCACCGCCGACGCGATGGAGGCCCTGGTCCGGTATTCGTGGCCGGCCAATGTGAGGGAACTCCGCAACGCCATCGAGGGCGCGGTGGCCCTTTGTCGGAGCGAGAGGATCGGCTTGCGCGATCTGCCCGTGAACGTGCGCGGCCAGGGGGGCGGCATCGGGGCCGGCCCTTCCGCCAAGGCCGTGCTTGACCACAAGGATCTCACTGTGAAGGAGGCCGAAAAGCAGTTGATCATGCGCGCCCTCGAAGAACATCATGGGAATCGCACCCTCGCTGCGAAGAAGATCGGCATGAGCCGGCGCACGCTGCATCGAAAACTCCACGATTACCATCTCGGCGGCTTTTAGCACCCATGAGAATCCAGGAGATCATCCACAACATCGAGGTTGGCAAGGGCGTTTGGGCTCTGCGCACCGTCGTCGCCCTGCTGCTGCTCGTGTCCCTGACTGTCTGGTACCAGGTGCATGAGTTCCAGAACTTCAGGGCGCCGGAGGCGATGGAGGCAGCCCAACTCGCGCGCAATCTCTCCCAGGGCGAGGGCTACACGACCAAATGCATTCGCCCGCTCACCATCGGCCTGCTTCAGAGCCGACAGGGATTCGACGCCCGCCTTGCCCGTCAGGCGCAGCCGGATCTGACCAACCCGCCCCTCTATCCTGCGATGCTGGCGGGTCTGATGGTCGTGTTGCCGTTTCGATTCGAGGTCATGCCTCAGTTCTGGATGCATCAACCCGAGGTGATCATCGCCTTGTTCAACCAGGCGCTATTCTTCCTGACGCTTTGGCTCGTCTACAGGCTCGCGCGGCGACTCTTCGACGCGCCCGTGGCCGTCGTGACCGTGCTCGTCCTGTTGGGATCGGACATTCTCTGGCGATTCACCGTGTCGGGCCTCTCCACCAACCTGCTGATGCTCATTCTCACAGCCCTGCTCAGTGCCCTCGCGACGGCCGAACAGGGGTGCCGGGACGAGACCAGACCGGCCCGATGGTTTGTCCGACAGAGCGTCGTGATCGGCGGGTTGATCGCGCTGGGCGCGCTCACGCGCTACGCGTTCGCCTGGCTGCTGGTGCCGGTTCTGATCTGCTCCTGGTTTTGGTTTGGCAAACGCCGCCTCCTGGCTCTCACACTGATCACCGCCACCTTCCTCGTGATCTTTGGGCCGTGGATCGCGCGCAACTACGCCGTCAGCGGCACCCCGTTCGGCGTCCCGGGGTTCGCCCTCTTCCAAGACACACTCCCCTTCCCGGACACCCGATTGGAACGGTCCTTGCAGCCGGATCTGGCCAAGGTCGAACCGCGAGACATCCTTCGCAAGATCTTCACCTACGTAGGCGAGATTTCCCAAAACGAACTGCCCCGGCTTGGCGGCGCAGGCTGGATTGGCGCCTTCTTCCTGGTGAGCCTCTTCCTTCGATTTCGGAATCCGGCTCTGGGCCGGCTCCGCGCATTCCTCATCATCAGCCTGGTCGTGTTCCTCTTCGTGCAGGCGGGCGGGCATACGCACCTGAGCCAGGACACCCTGCTCGTTAACACGGAGAACCTGCTCATCCTGCTGCTGCCGGGCGTCGCCTTGTTCGGAACGGCGCTGTTCTTCGTGCTGCTCGACCAATTCGATCTCGCCATTGTCGAGATGCGCTACTTGATAATCGTCCTTTTCCTCACCGCCACTTCGAGTCAGTTCCTCATCGCACTGTTGCCGCCGCGGACCTACCCGTTCGCCTATCCGCCCTACCTGCCCCCGTGGATTCAGGAGACCTCCTCCTTCCTGACGCCCGAGGAACTGATGATGAGCGACGTCCCCTGGGCCGTGGCGTGGTACGGCAATCGCAATTGCGTCTGGACCACCCTGGACGTCACCCGCTCCTTCTATGCCATCAACGACGAACAGCAACCGATCGTCGGGCTCTATCTGACCCCCCTGACCACCGACGCCCGGTTCCTGAGCCAGATTCTCCAGAGCCCGGATTACGCCTGGTCTCGCTTCGCAACCGAAGTCCTCACCAGGACCAACCTGCCTCCGCAGTTCCCGCTGCGGCATGCTCGCCAGAAATACGCCCCCGACCAACTCTTCCTCTGCGATCGCCCTCGATGGCAGGCGCCCCGGACCGCCAAATGAACACTCTGATCGCCGTGCATCCCGATGCTTGTTTTGTATGCCTGCCGTGCCTCCTCTGAGCCGGAACAAAGGACTGCCGTGGCAGGCGATGCTGCAGTCGCCCCTCCCGCGCTCCTATACGGACTTCGTTGGCCAGTGGATGCTCCGCTGGATCGACGCGAGCCACAAGATGCTCGCTTTCGCCCTGATCACCCTGGGCGTGCTCGCGACCAAGTTCAAGACCGCGTCCGCCGTGGTGCATCCGCTCATCTTCGAACAGATCGCGCGGGCAGGCCTGGGAATGCTCCCGATGATCGGTTTCCTGGCCGCCGCCCTCGGTTTTGTGGTAATTGGACAGACGGTGGCCATCCTGACCAAGGTCGGCGCTCAAGACCTGATCGGCACGGTCATGGTGACCGTGTTCGTCCGCGAACTGGGACCGCTCATCGCCGCGATGGTCGTCCTGTTGCGCGTCGGCACCGCCACCGTCATCGAGTTGGGGATGACCCGCGCCCTGGGGGAAGTCGAGGCGCTCGAAGCCTTGGGGATTGACCCGATCCACTACCTGGTCGTGCCGCGCGTGCTGGGGATGGCCATCGGCGTGCTGACGCTCAGTTCCTACCTCATCCTCGGAGCGGTCTTCAGCGGTTACCTCTTCGCCTTCCTCCAGGACGTCCCCCTCACACCCGGCGAGTACTTCCGCCAGTTGGCCCTCGCACTCACATGGCAGGACTTCGCGCTTCTCGCGCTCAAGACGATGGCATTCGGCGGCATCCTCGCCGTGGTCACCTGCTTTCACGGCCTGGCCCAACCGCTCCTCCTGGCTGAAGTCTCGAGCGCCACGACCCGGGCCCTGGTGACCAGCCTCATCGCCTGCGTCGCCCTCGACGCGCTGTTCATCGTCGTTTATCTGCTCATGTGACACCCACGCCAGCCAGCCTGATCGAGCTTCGAGGCGTCAGCATCCCCGCCCGCCAGGACCCCGACATCACCGTGGTCAGCGGGGTGGACTGGCGCGTCGAGGACGGAGAGTTCTGGGTCATCGCAGGGCCGCCCGGATGCGGCAAGAGCCTTCTCTTCGAGATCGCCGCCGGCCTGCTTGCGCCCGCCCGCGGAACACGGTCCGTGTCCACCCCAAGCGCGGCAGGAATGACCGCGGCCGCTTCCCCAAGCCCGGAACGCGGGATCGCATTGGTCTTTGCGGACGGCGGACGTCCCTTCAACCAACTGACGGTCGCCGAGAATGTTGCCTTGCCGCTGCGCTACCACCGCGGCTGCCGGCACGACGCCGTGGCGTCCGAGGTCGAACGACTGCTCGATTGGACCGGTTTGGCGCCGCACGCCCAACGTCGGCCAGCCATCCTCAACCGCGGTCTTCGCCAGCGAATCGCTTTGGCCCGCGCCCTGGCGCTGCGACCATCCCTGCTTCTCCTCGACAATCCCCTGGGGGGGTTGGCCACCTCCCAAATCCGCTGGTGGCTGAACTTCCTCGCCAATCTCCAGCACGCGCACCACCCCGCCCTGCCCGCCCCCGCAGCCATCGCGGTTACGACCGACAACCTGCGGCCGTGGGTGACGTTGGGCACTCATTTCGCCCTGATTGAAGATGGGCGGTGGCGGTCGCTGGGCAGCCCCACCGAGGTCGCCAGCAGCCAGCACCCCGCGGTCCGCGAGATGTTGATCGATCCAGTGTAGAATTCTCGACCGGTGAAACAGGTTGTAGACGAGTCACGTTCCTATGGTGTGTTCAAGGGTTAAGGATTCTACTGAGCGAGGCACGGCAGAGAAGGATGGGCAGACACGGGGACTCCTCATGGGACTGGATTCGATCTGAGGTGCGCCTCGTTAGGGTTGAACCGACACGCGGGACATGTCACGATGCCCGCGCTCACATGGATTCGGGAACGTCAGCGCCGCCCGTCCGTCGTCTTGATGACATCTCGCCGTTGCAATGGAAGTCGGGAATCGCGGCATGGCTGGGATGGACATTCGACGGGCTGGACATGCATCTCTACACGCTGGTGTACGCCCAGTTCGTCGCCCAGTTGTTGGGCGCTCTCAGCACCAAGGATCCGCAAGTCGGCTACTACTCCTCGATCATCCAGGCCGCCTTCCTGCTGGGCTGGGCGCTGGGAGGGGGCTTCTTCGGACGCATTGGCGATCGCCTGGGCCGGAGCAGGACACTCTGCCTGACCATCCTCACCTACGCACTGTTCACCGGCCTCTCGGCCGTCGCGCAGAATTGGTGGCACCTCTGTCTGTTCCGGTTCCTGTCCGCGCTCGGCATCGGCGGCGAGTGGGCCGTGGGCGCCTCACTGCTGTCCGAAACCTGGCCGCGGCGTTGGCGGCCTTGGGTCGCGGCCGTGCTTCAGACAGGCGTGAACGTCGGCATCCTTCTCGCCATCCTCGCCCATTTCCTGATGTCGGGAATCGTGGCGACACAGCCCCGATGGCTGTTCGTTGTGGGAATCGCCCCTGCCTTGCTCGTGCTCTGGATTCGACGCGCCGTGCCTGAAACCGAGGAATGGACTGCCGCCAAGGCGCAAGCCAAACAGCGGCTGCCGGTCGTCCGCGACCTGTTCCGCGGCGAGGTCCGCCGGACGACCGTGCTGGTGATTGCGGTCTGCGCGTTGGGACTCAGCGGGCACTGGGCGTTTCTGTTCTGGAACCAAATCCACTTCAAGAACCTCCCCGACGTCATCGGGCTCAGCGACCAGGAGAAAGGGGATTGGGGCCGACGCATTCTCTACCTGGTCATTGTCGCCTCAATTGCAGGCAATTTTGTCGCGGCATGGCTCGCCCGACACTTCGGCTATCGCCGGGTGATCGCCGGCATGTCTCTCGGCTATTTCCTGGGCATGATGGGATGCTACCTGATCCAGCGCGCGCACGAGCAGCTCTATTACCTGCTGGCGGTGCCCGGTTTTTTTCAGGGGCTTTTCGCCCTTTACACGATGTATCTGCCGCCGCTCTTTCCCACACTGCTGCGCACAACCGGCGCCGGATTCTGCTATAACATCGGACGCTGCGTCTCGGCACTGGGCGTTGTCGTCTTCGGGCTCTTCAGCCAGGTGGGCGATTACCGGATCACCCTCATCGTCGCCGGAGCGATCTTCCTGCCAACGGCGATCCTGGCCTGGTTCCTGCCCGACCTGCGCGACTGACCCCCTGCCCCCCCGTCCCCGTCAGAACTGGACCCTGGCGGTCATCACGAAATAGCCTCCTGCTTCGTTCACACCGGACCCATGAATTCGGTAATCCTCCCGATCGAGTTCGCCGCGCATCCAGGTCCAGTTGCCCCACAGTGCCCAGTCGCGATGCACCTTCACACTCGCGGAGAGTTCGATGCCGTGCATATGGCCCTCGCCCGAATTCTCCTTGGTCAGGATCGGGATCGACCCGGACATCTCACCCGCGGCCACCCGCACAATCATGTCGTCGAAGAGCGTGTGAAAATAGACCGCCTCGGCCTGAACGCGCTCGTACCGGACGCGGGCGCCGCCCTCGATCGACAAGCCCCCTCGGAGGTCGCCGAAGCTCTTGTACGACCCGATCAGGGCCGCTCGCTCACGGACTCCCGATAAAGCCCAGCCAGGAACGGGTCGAGGCGCCCGGCAGAGAATTGTCAAATATGAAGATGTGACCCTGCTTGATTATCCGATCGGCGCTTGCACCGTCGGGCATCTTGCGGCATCAATGCAGTATGTCACCTGCCAGCGCCACCCCAATCGCCGACCCATTTGGGCAATGACGATGCCATGATCACTTCCCCCGATCCCTCAGTGCCGCCTCGCGCCGGCGATGCCGCCGAGCCTCGAGGTGCCAACCATCTCCGCGTCGAAATCGAGCGCGATGCGGAAGGCAAACCGAAGGCTTTCACGCTCACGCTCGCCAAACAAACCGTGGTGCTGCGTTCGGGCACAAGCTGGCTCAAGACCGACGAGTTCAAGTGGGTCACGCGCGGCTTGATCGAAGCCCCGCAATCGTTCCAGGTCGAGTCGAACGGCACGGTCGATATCAATGGCGAGAAGATCGCTTTGGACGACCCCGAAGGCGCCGCCAAGCTCGAACACGAACTCAATAAACACCACATTGTCCCGCCCAAAAAGAAGGCTGCCCTCAAGACCGCCTCGATGCAGGCGGTATCCGGACCGCGAGTGCCGCATTTCGACGTCAAGCTCGATCAGTTCGGCCACCTGTTGATAGTGTGCACACGCGGCGCCGAGCGCGTGGAAACCGGGTTGCGCGGGCTGCCGTCGCTTGTTCAAAACCGGCTGATGCTGGCCCCGAAACAGTCCCACGTCGATCCGCTCCATCGCGGAATCGATCTGGACGGGACATTCTACGAGGCGACTGAGGACGGCGCGCGCCAACTTGCCGAGATTCTCAACACGCGCTACGCCCCGAGCCCGGAGGACGACCAGGACACCGCGATCGAAATCAAGGAGAACCCCGCAGCGGCGACCGGTTTCGACATCCATTTCGTGACCGTGGTCTCAGGGGCCCGGTTCGAGGTCAAAGGCCACCTCTCCCAGGAAAGACTCGATCTGCTCCAGGACTCCGCGAGATGCGATCTCCTCAAGCCCGGCATCATCCTGCGCCTGACTCCTCCTCACATGCTCTTTCGTCGGCGCCGCCCCGACGGCGGCGAAGAGCATATCCCGGAATTGCCCGACATCCAGTACCGGCGCATCACCGCCCCCGAACTGCAGCGCCTCTTCAACCACCCGATCATCCGTCGCGGCGGCGAGTCGGCCGCGGCCGCGGCTCTGCATTCCCACGAACAGGACGACGACCTCGTCGAGTTGCGGGTGACCCGCAACCCGCAGCACAAGAAAGTCCTTTGGCTTGAAATCTCGACCACCGCCGGCGGCGCGCCCGGAGGCCGGGCGTTCACCCATCACAATATCGCTGATCTCCAGGAAGCCGGCGTCTTCCTCCCCCACCTCGATGTCTCGCTCTCGCTCGACCACTGCGTCCTGAGCATCCTCAACATAGAGACTCGACACGAAGACAAACTGATCCTCGACAGCCAGAGCCCGGACAGCACCCTCGACGAGGCAGGCCGCATGCTGACCGCCGCCCTCAAACCGCCGAGACCGCGCCCGCCCGCACCTGCTCCTACAGCCCCCGTACCCGAGTCTCCATCGCCGCCCCCGGCCCTGGTCGCCTCACCGCCCTCGCCCGCTCCGCCTGCACCACGCCCACCCCTCTCGAGTGCGCCCTCGCCCGCTCCGCCTGCGAGCGCAACATCGCCGCAAGCAGCAGTGCCACCGGCACAAGCAGTGTCTCCCGCAGCACCGACGCCCGACAAAGCGGCATCGCCTCCGCCCCAACCGCAGGCGCCGCCGCCTCCGCCTGCGCCTCCTCCTGCTGAGCTTGAACCACTTGTTGACCCGTCGTTTCTCGCGCTTTTCGAGGGGACCAGCCCCCTCGACGTCAATCTCGCCGTGTTCAACCGGCTTGCCGCCCTCCTGGGAATGCCGGCCCAGGACATTCTCCTGACGCTCCCCCGCGCCTTCACGGACAGGCGCTTCCAGATTCTGAGCTTCAGTCATTCGGAGATCGATACTATCCTCGACCTCCGCTCCGAGACCTTCTATGGCTTTTACCTAACGCACGTCAGCGAGCAGAAGGTCCTGCTGGTGTATGCCTGCAAGGGGCGGCACATCGAGTGGGGCCCGGACCGCTGCCTGCTGCAACCGGGCGTCTCCGCCGAACCCAACGAGTACAAGCACGGCGCTCTCCTGGGCCTGGCGCAGGACGCCGACAGCCAATTCGCATTCATTGTCACGCCCGCGTACCGCGATTGGGCACAGGCCTTCGCACCGGCTTACCGAGACGTCTGCGCCCGTTTCGTCACGCCCCGCGAGATTGCGCTCGAACCCGACCGCTTCACACTGATCTGGCCGGAGCGGCAAGCGTGACGATTGAATGCCAGGCATCCTGGCATCCCGTGCATCTGTAAGTTGTCGGTGGGAATGGAGTTTGCGCCGCGTGGGGCCTGCCTGCCGCGCCTGCCTGTGCCGTACCCGACACGGCAAAAAAGGCCGCTGCGTTTTGCGGCGCAGGCAGGGCACGCGACCTACAGCGGAAGTTTCCATCCGTTGTACGCCCGGTGCGCTCACCGGGCGGCAGAATACCGAAAACTAGCAGATGCACCGCCTGGCATCCGTCTGTCGGGCACCCTTACTGACTCTTGACTTGTGCAGCACGGAGGCGTATTTGAGTGATCGAGTCTCGAGAAAGGCACGATCATTAGGGATCGAACAGGCGGTGTTCGCACCGATGTCCATTCCCAGCAACCCGTGAAAGTAGGCGCTACTATGAAAAGGTCTTCCTTCTGCGGCACTGCTGAACTCCATCCTGGGCGTCTGTGGGTACAGGTGGTTCTCATGTGGTCGGTTTCCTGGGCCGCTTTGAGCCAGGGGACGATCAAAGTGTATGACCAAGTGATCAACTACGGCATGCCAGACCTGTACGACGGGCATTCCGATTTTCCTCCTGTTCGCACCAACGCCCCCTTCGCTCAGTCCTTCGAACCAACCCTTGATAAGGTCGGATTCGTGGAGATTGCGTTTCTTTACGGTTGGTCCTCGGATTCTCCGCTGAGCGAGACGCTCTGCCTCAACCTTCGCGAGGGGAGCGTGACGGGGCCGATCCTGAGTTCGACACCGGCGATGGTGTTCACCTATGCCAACGGAGACCCGGGGTGGGGGGTAACTCATGTGCAGGATTTCCTATTTCCTGAGGCTGTGGGGGTGAACCCGGGCGAGAGCTACTTCATCGAAGTCGTGCACGTGTCCGGTGATGATCTGATCGGGCTGGGCATCGTTTGTCCGAACTACGCAGGGGAGCCGACTTACTATGCGGCAGGAGAGTTGGTCATGACGGGGAAGCCGTTTCGCCTGTGGGACATGTGGTTTCGGGAGGGCATTTTGATACCCGAGCCCGGCACCGCGTCGTTGATGGTTCTGGGAGCGGCCTTGCTGATGTGGCATTCCCGATGCCGGCGCATTTGCCCCCATGAGCCACCATGATCAGCGGGCCTCCGGGAAACACGACGGCAATCGCAGTGGGATCGCATCTGAAGACTTGATAACTCGATCCTGAACCGTCGAATCTCAACGCCTCCTGCGCCCCGTAGCAGCGGACGTCAGTCCGCGCCATCTCGCTCCGTCAAAGGCGGAGCCGGCGCCGACGCACCTGCCTGCGCCGAGGCTCCGACAGGCAGACGTCGGCGGCTACAAACCGGATCATGGCCCTCGTTCACATTCCTGTTGACACGATTCGGGCAAAGGCGCTCTATGTCCAAAAATGTCTAATTGCGGTGGATAAAGGGTAATCGAGAGCCACGATGAACCTGACGGTCAAAGGCGTGTCCGATCTGCTCGATGTGTCCGAGAAGACGGTCTACCGCTGGCTCGGCGCGGGCAGGCTCCCCGCCTACAGGCTCAGCGGCCAGTACCGCTTCAGCCGGGCCGAGATTCTCGAGTGGGCGACGGCCAACAGACTCAAAGTCTCAGCCCGGACCCTGCACGAAGCGGACGACCCGAATGAGCCGCTGCCGACACTAGCCGAGGCGCTCGAAGCCGGCGGCATCTTCTACAGGATCGGCGGCACGGACCGCGAATCCGCCCTCCGCAGCGCGGTCGAGACGCTGCGCCTCCCGGACGAGGTGGACCGCGAGTTCCTCCTCGAGGCGCTGCTCGCCCGCGAGCAACTCGCCTCGACCGGCATCGGCGATGGCATCGCCATAGCCCACGCGCGCAACCCCGTCGTGCTGCACGTGGTCAAGCCCGTCCTCGCGCTCTGTTTTCTCGAACAGGCCGTCGATTTCGGCGCGCTCGATGGCCGTCCGGTGCGGGCGCTGTTCACCCTGGTCAGTCCCAGCGCCCGCGCGCACCTCGATCTGCTCTCGCGTCTGTCGTTCGCGTTGCGCGACGCGGACTTCAAGAACATGGTGCTTGCCCAGGCCGACCGCGACACACTCCTTGGGACCATTCGGCGCCTCGGTAGAGGCGTGCCGCAACGGGGCCGGACTCCGGGCGTAACCCGCCGCTCGACCCGTCGCGCCGATCCTCATGCACCGGTCGACACGCCCCGCTCATCAGCACCCGTACGACATCCTGGCGCGCGCCGGGCCGAACCAGGCCGCGCGCGGTCCTGAGAGAACGGAGCGATTCAAGGCAAGACGAGGCGCACATGACCGACTTTCCCCTGTCGCTGTTGGGTGTTGCCCTGTGGGCCTATCTGGCCGGCGCGGCTGGCGCGTTGGTCTTCCAACGCTTCGAGAAACTGGCCAATGGCTTCGGATTCGGCATGGCCGCGGCGGGCGGTCTGTGCGGCCTGGTCTCGTGCGGGGCAGCGCTGGCTTCCGGCATGCCTGTCGCGTCCCGGTCGATCGAACTGTTTCCCGCGCTCATTCCGTTGGTCCGGTTCGCGATTCGGGCGGATGCGCTGGGCTGTTTCTTTGGGCTGATCGTCTCGCTCCTGGCCGTGCCTCTTTCGGTCTACTCGCTGGGCTACGCCCGCAGCTACTTTGGACGCAGGAATGTCGGCGTGCTGGCCGCTCTGTTCAACCTGCTGCTGCTTTCGATCACGCTGGTCTTTCTGGCCGACCATGTCTTCTTCTTCCTCATTGCCTGGGAACTCATGGCGCTGAGCGCCTCGATCCTTGTCTGCTTCGAGCACGAACAGGACGAAAGCCGCGGCGGCGCCGTGCTCTTCTTCGTGATGTCGCACATCGGCACGGCGGCTCTGATCCTGGGATTCCTGTTGCTGTTCCAGGCATCCGGCAGCTACGCCTTTACGGACTTTCATGCGCTGGGCGCCAAGCTCTCGGCGAGCCGGCGCGGCGGGGTGTTCCTGCTGTTCCTGTTCGGATTCGGGATCAAGGCCGGGCTGGTGCCGCTGCACATCTGGTTGCCGGCCGCCCATCCGGTCGCGCCCAGCAACGTGTCCGCGCTGATGTCCGGCGTGCTGATCAAGACAGGCGTGTATGGACTTATCCGCGTCTGTTTCGATTTTCTGGGTGCGCCGCCGCAGTGGTGGGGTGTGGCAGTGCTGGGCCTGGGAACGGTCTCCGCGGTTCTGGGCGTGCTCTTTGCGCTGATGGAACACGATCTCAAGCGCTTGCTCGCATACCATAGCATCGAGAACATCGGGATCATTCTCATAGGGCTGGGCGCGGCGCTCATGCTGCTGCACTCGAGTCATCCAATGCTGGCATCGCTCGCGTTGATCGCCGGCCTCTACCACACCCTCAACCACGCTTGTTTCAAGGCGCTGCTGTTCCTGGGCGCCGGCGCGGTCCTGCACGCCACCCATACCCGCAACATGGAGGAGATGGGAGGGCTGGCGAAGCGCATGCAATGGACGAGCGCCTTCTTCCTCCTGGGTGCCGCCGCCATTTCCGCACTGCCGCCTCTCAATGGGTTCGTGAGCGAATGGTTCACCTACCAGTCCTTGCTGCAGGGTTTCGGGTCCACCCCCAGCCTCATCCGGCTGATGTTCCCGCTGAGCGGGGCGATGCTGGCGCTGACCAGCGCTTTGGCGGCAGCCTGCTTTGTCAAAGCTTTCGGCATCACGTTCCTGGCCCAACCGCGCAGCGCGCATGCCCGGGAGGCGCGGGAGGCGTCGCTGACAATGCTGCTCGGCCAGGGCCTCTTGGTCGCGGTGTGCGTCGTTCTCGGTTTGTTTCCCGGAATCCTGCTCAAGCTGCTCGACCCGCTGACGCATCAGTTGATCGGCGAACGATTGAGCCAGCGCCTGAGCCTTGCCGGGGGCCTCGTGCTCTCGAGTGGAGCCGCCCAGGGCGGCACGGTCTCGACTCTGGGCATTGTGCTCATGCTTGTGGCGTTGTTGGCTGTGCCGATTGTCCTGTGGGCCCTGTTCGCGCGCGGAGCGAGGACGCGCATCGCGCCGACGTGGGACTGCGGCTTGCGGGGATTGACACCGCACATGCAATACACGGCCACCGGGTTCTCGAAGCCTTTGCGGATGATTTTCAAGGCGCTGTTCCGCCCGCGGCGTGAGGTGCAGCGCGAGTACGATCTCTCGCCGTATTTCGCCACGACCCTGCGTTTCGAGAGTCATGTCGAGGAGGTTTTTCAGACCCGTGTGTACCGTCCGCTCAAATGGCTCGTGCTGCGGTTCTCGAGGCGGTCGCGGGCGCTGCAAGCGGGCAGCATCCAGGCCTACCTCATCTACATCTTCCTCACGCTGCTGGCGCTGCTCCTCTTCGCGCTATGAACCCGGACCCGCTCGCCATCCTGCTCCAGACTCTCCTGCTGCTCCTGCTGGCGCCGCTGGTCAGCGGGATCATCAAGAACTGGAAAGCCAAGCTCCAGAACCGCCGCGGCCCGCGCCCGTGGCAGGTCTATCTCGACCTCGCCAAATTCCTGCGCAAGGACATGGTGATTTCTGAGCATGCCTCGTGGATTTTCTCGTTCGCCCCGTACGTTCTGTTCACAAGCGCCTTGCTCGCGGGCCTGATGGTCCCAACGCTGGCCACGCCGGCGCCTCTGAGCCTCTTCGGCGGCGCCCTGGCGCTGATCGGCTTGCTCGCCCTGGGCCGGTTCTTTCTCGCGCTGGGCGGGCTCGACCCAGCCAGCGCGTTTGGCGGAATGGGCAGCAGTCGCGATATGACCCTGTCGGCGATCGCGGAGCCGGCGCTGATGCTGGCGATTTTCACCGTGGCCATCACGGCGGGATCGACCGATTTGAGCCAGATCTGCCGCAGCACTCAGAGCGCGACTTGGAGGCTGCTGAATCCCGCCCATGTCCTCGCATTCGCGGCGATGTTTGTCGTCCTGCTGGCGGAGACCGGACGCATCCCCGTCGACAATCCAGCCACGCATCTCGAGTTGACGATGGTGCACGAGGCGATGCTGCTCGAATACTCGGGCCGCTTCCTGGCCTTGATGGAATGGGGCGCCTCGATCAAGCAACTGGTGCTGATGACGCTGCTGGCAAATGTGTTCGTGCCCGTCGGCCTTGCGGTCTCGGAAGCGGGTCCGGGTGCGCTGGCGCTGAGCCTGCTCGCCTACCTGGCCAAGTTGCTCGCCCTCGCCGCCGCCGTGGTCCTGGTCGAAACCACCAATGCGAAACTGCGTCTCTTCCGCGTGCCGGATTTGCTCAGCGCGGCGTTCGTGCTGGCCACGCTGGCGCTGCTCTCGACGTTTCTCTTCCAGTAAACATGAGCGCATCCGCAACAGCCCCCATCGGGTCGCAGATTCTGACGCTCATGGCGGCGTTGATGCTGGTGCTGCAGTTGTTCATCATTGCGCAGCGCCGGCTGCTGACCAATATCCGCCTCTTCGCCATCCAGTCGCTGCTCCTGGCCGGCATTGCGGCCGTCGTCGCCTTCCACCACGCCGCCAACCACGTCTATCTGGTTGCGGGCCTGACCTTGGTGGGCAAGGTCGTCCTGCTCCCCTGGCTTCTGACCCGCCTGGTTTATCGCATCCAAATCCACCAGGAGATCGAGCCTCTGCTCAATGCCCCGAGCTCGATGCTGATCGGCGGAGGATTGACCCTGCTCGGCTACGTGGTCGCGCGCCCATTCACGTCAATGGAGCGTCTGGGCAACAACACCCTGGCCATTGCGCTGGCGCTGGTGCTCACCGGCTTCTTCCTGACGATCAACCGGCGCAAGGCCCTGACCCAGGTGCTGGCGCTGCTCACGGTCGAGAACGGGGTCATGCTCGCCGCCGTGGCGCTGACCACCTACGGCATGCCGCTCGTGGTCGAGTTGGGAATCTTCTTCGACGTCCTTGTGGCGGTGATGGTGCTCGCGATCCTCGTCTACCGCATCCGCGAGAACTTTGCGTCGATGGACACCAGCAAGCTCAACCAATTGAAAGGCTGACATGTCGTTGTTGACGCCCATCCTCATCGCGCCCCTCCTGGCAGGACTCCTCTGCCTGGTGGTGCCGTCGCGCCGTGTGATGGTCGCGTTGGGCGTGCTGGCCTTTGCCACAACCCTGGCGTTGGGCATCGCCCTGCTCCACGAGGTCCTGGCCCGCGGCGTCGTGACCGAATGGAATGGATTTCTGTGCGCCGACGCCCTCAGCGCCTGGATGGTCCTCCTTGTTTCGGTCGTCTCCTTCGCGTCCGCACTCTACGCCGGACCCTACTTCCAGCGCGACATCGAGGCGGGCATGGTCAGCCCGGCGCGGGTCCGGGAGTTTTACGTGCTCACGCCTCTGTTCGGAGCGGGCATGTTCATGGTCGTGCTGGCCAACAACCTGGGGGTGATGTGGGCCGCGGTCGAGGGCACCGCCCTCTCATCGGTGCTGCTAGTGGCCCTCTACAATCGCCGCCACTCGCTCGAAGCGGCATGGAAATACGTGATGCTCGGCAGCGTCGGCCTGGCCCTGGCCCTCCTGGGCACGGTGTTCGTCTATGCCGCCGCCTGCAAGAACGCCCCCGATGCCGTGCCCAGCCTCAATTGGTCGTATCTGATGTCCGTGGCTGGGGGGCTCGATCCGCATCTGCTCAAACTCGCCTTCGTGTTCGCGTTTGTCGGTTACGGCACCAAGGCCGGCCTGGCCCCGATGCACACCTGGCTCCCCGACGCGCACAGCGAGGCGCCCTCGCCCACCAGCGCCATGCTCTCCGGGGTGTCGCTCAAGATCGCCTTGTACGCCTTGTTGCGATTTCACATTCTGACAGCCGCATGCCTCGACTCGGCGTTCAGTCGCCGCCTGCTTCTGGTCTTCGGCCTTCTCTCGATGCTCCTGGCCCCGCCGTTCATCCTGGTCCAGCGTAACCTCAAGCGACTGCTCGCCTATTCGAGCCTCGAACACATCGGACTGATCTGCACGGCCATCGGGCTGAACACGCCTCTGACCATCCTGGGCGCGCTCATGCACATGGGCTATCACGCTCTCACCAAGCCGGTGCTCTTCTTCGCCGCCGGCAACATCCATCAGGCCTTCCACGCGCTCGAATTTCGGCGCATCGGATCGGGCGTCGCCAAGGTCCTTCCGCTCACCGCGCTCTGGATGGGGCTGGCCGCTCTGGCCGCCATCGGGCTGCCGCCCTTCGGTCTGTTCTTGAGCGAGTTGACAGTCCTCAGCGGCGGCCTCGCCGCGCATGAAACAACTGTCAGTGCGTTGATTCTGATCGCCCTGGTCGCTTCCTTCTGCGGCATCCTCCAACAGTTCACCCGCATCTTGCTCGGGACGCGCCGCCCAGACGCCCGCCCGATCGAGACCCACCGGCTGGATGGGGCGCCGGCGATGATCTTGTTGCTGGGGGCGCTGCTGCTCTTCAGCGTGTGGCTGCCCGAGCCGTTGCTTGATCTGCTGCGCCAGGCCGCCGCCATCATCGGAGGTCAACCATGAACCTGTCCGGCGTCTCCACCGAACTCCGCCCGGTGGTCGAGGACCTCAACCGCCGATTCGAAGGCCGGTTCAACGCCCTCGTCACCCCGCGACTCAACGAGGTCTACTTCCACGTCACGATGGACCTGGTGCCGGGCTTCTGCGCCCACCTCTGCCGCAAGTGGAAGGCGCGCCTGGTGACCGTATTTGCCGACGACGCCCGAATTGGGCATGGCGTGTTCCATCTTTATTACGCGCTGGCCCTCGACGACGCGCACGGACTCCTCGTCCTCCGCGTCCCCGTTTCGCCCGAAACTCCCCAGTTCGTCGCCCTGACCAACGCCATCCCGGCCGTCAATTGGCAGGAACGCGAGATACAGGATTGGTTCGGATTGAGGCTCCTCGGCCATCCCAATCCACGGCGCTGCGCCCTCCACGACGACTGGCCGGCGGTCCATCCGTTACGCAAGGATTTCGACCTCAACACCGTGCTGCCCCCCTTCCAGGGCGAACGCCACAAGTTCCGCCCGGTCGAGGGCGAGGGCGTGTTTCAGGTGCCGGTCGGGCCGGTCCATGCAGGCATCATCGAGCCGGGCCATTTCCTGTTCAGCGTGGCGGGGGAACCGGTGCTCTACTTGCAGTTGCGTCTGTTCTACGTCCACAAAGGCACTGAGAAGCTTTTCGAGCACCTGCCCATTCCTCATGGCGTGCGCCTGGCCGAGAGCATCTCCGGCGATTCGAGCTTCGCGCATGCGACAGCCTTCTGCCACGCCATCGAGCGCACTGCCGGCGCTCAGGCGCCTCCGCGAGCGCGTGTGCTGCGGTCGGTCTGCCTCGAACTGGAACGTTTGTACAACCACATCGCCGACATCGGGGCGATCTGCACCGATGTCGCGTTCGTCACGGCCAACATGCACGCCATGCGGCTCAAGGAGCAAATCCTCCGCGTCAACGAACACCTCACCGGGAACCGGCTCCTGCGCGGCATGGCCTGTCTGGGCGGGGTCCGGTTCGATTGGGACGCCGACCAGATCAGGACTCTCAATGGACTGGTAAGCGATCTGCGGCCCGAGTTCGATTCACTCGTCCAACTCGTGGAGGACTCGTCGTCCACGCTCGACAGGCTCGATACCACGGGCATCCTCAAACCGGAGGTGGCCCGCGATCTGGGCGTGGTCGGCATCGCGGGCCGGGCGTCCGGATTCGCCTACGATCTGCGCCGCGACTTCCCGCACGCCGCCTATGATCAGGTGCAAATCCGGGTCCCCGTCTACCGGGTGGGAGACGTCCGACACCGGCTCCGGGTCCGCGTGGACGAAGTGCACGAGTCCCTGAGGCTTATCCAAACGTTCGTCACAAAGCTGCCTGGCGGTCCTCTGCGCATCGATATCGGCGAAGTGCCGCCCGACCGGGTCGCCTTCGGCTACGTCGAAGGGTGGCGCGGCGAGATCTTCCACTGGGTTCGAACTGCGCCCAACAACCGACTCGCACGATGCCGCGTCAAGGATCCGTCTCTCCAGAACTGGCCGGCCCTGAGCGAGGCAATCCTGGACAACATTGTCCCCGACTTCCCGGTCATCAACAAAAGCTTCAACCTGTCGTATTCGGGCACCGACCGCTGACCTATGCCGGGCATTCTATCCAAATCGTTGTCGACGGGCATCGTCACCACACGCTATCCGGACGCCCCCGCCCACGCATCCCCCCACGCCCGCGGTCGGCTCGAGATCGACTGGTCCAAGTGGAATGACGCCCGCTCCGCCGCCGCCGTCTGCCCGACTGGCGCCATTGCGTGCCACGACGCCGCACAGGCACGCACGGTCACATTCGACCTCGCCAAGTGCGTCTTCTGCGGCCTCTGCGCCGACACGGACAAGGCGATCCGCATGAGCACCGTCTGCGAGTGCGCCGCGCGTCACCGGAACCGCCTCGTCTCGACCGCGCAGTACAGCCTCAACGAGGACGGCACGCACCGGCGGTTGATCGCCGGACCCGACGGGGCCACAGCGATGCGTGGTGCAGTCTCCTCCCTTCCCCGAAACGACTCGATCGAGTCGCTGGGCCGCCAGATTCAGTCCCGGGCCGCTCGCCTCTTCGGCCGCTCGCTCCACATCCGCGAGGTCGACGCCGGCTCGTGCAACGGATGCGAGATCGAGATCGTCGGCCTCAACAGCCCGGTCTACGACATCGAACGTTTCGGCATTCACTTCGTCGCGTCGCCGCGCCATGCCGACCTGCTGCTGGTCACCGGCCCGGTGACACGGAACATGGAACTGGCGCTGAAGAAGACCTACGACGCGACTCCCGAACCCCGCCTGGTGGTCGCCGTGGGCGCCTGCGGCTGCAGCGGCGGCATCTTCGGCGTCAACTACGCGACGCGGGGTCCTGTCGACAGCGTGATTCCCGTCGATGTCTACATTCCCGGCTGCCCGCCCAATCCCCAAGCCCTGTTGCACGGAATCCTCCTGGCCATCGACCGCGGCGTTTAGGGTCTGAGCATAAATTACTTCCGATTTTGCTGGAGGGGCTTTGGCTCGCTGACGCGGCGCGACTAGGGAGCATACCCGCAGCGGGCTGTGACCGATGAGCAATCCCGTGTCCGCGGGACCATCGAGCCAAAGCCCCCGCAGCCCTTCGGGGCGAGGCGGCACCGGGCCATCTGCGT
This sequence comes from Verrucomicrobia bacterium ADurb.Bin006, assembly GCA_002071485.1. Classification (GTDB taxonomy): domain Bacteria; phylum Verrucomicrobiota; class Verrucomicrobiia; order Limisphaerales; family J093; genus MWFF01. The sequence continues at coordinate 47,880 of MWFF01000127.1, forward strand.
CGTTCCTCGGTCGGTCGAGTATCTCAGGGGATACACTCCCTGCCTCGGGCCTCGCATCTGGCCCGGTGGCGCTCCCGCCAAAATCGGAAGTGATTTTTGCACAGACCCTTACCTGGCCCTCCACGTGTGGCCCTACGCCGAACCATCGCAGTTCCTACCCGCGACAATTAGCGTATCTTCCGACGCGTCCAAGCCCGCACGCCCTGGGCGATCTCCGGGATGCTCTGCATCGTCGCCCTCACCCGTCCCGCATGGCGGCACACCCTCGACCATCGGACCTGCCTGCCGGAGCCTCGGGGCAGGCAGGTGCGAGAGGGTCGGGCTGACCGTGCCGGGGACGCGGCTCGAAGAATCTGTCTGGGCAACGGTCTCGAGTTCGAGCCAGGCTGGTCTGCAATCGTTTCTGCTGGATTTCGGCGCCGCAGCCACACCGACTGCAATGGGCTCCGAACCGAACGATCCGGCGTGGCATTGGAACAACATTACCGAGGCGATTGGCATGTCGCCAGACGGACGCCTGCCCAAGCTCGCAACCACGGCGAATCTCCCGACCGACATTGGCTTCGAGATGTTGAGTCGCTTCAATGGGGCAGACCATGAGGGCAGCGCCACATCGAGCGCATTTCCCGCCAACGCGACGCGCGACTCGGTCTTTGGGAATACCGAACTTTTCACCGGCCTTGCCGACGTCTTCCCGAGCTTCAGGTTCGTCCACCTCACAGCGCCTCGGTCGCGCCGTTGAGGTCGACGGCTTCCTCGATCAGAGCCCCAACCCGCGCCGTCTCGCTCTCGATTCGGGTCAGGGGATCCCTGAGGTCGTGTTCGATTTCGAGAAACATCCGATCGAACACGAGCGTGATCTCGCGATCCAGGCGGTCGCGGAAATCATCCCGGGAATGTGCCAGCCTCTGTGAAAACTCGCGGAGAATGCTCGAACGCTTCCAGAGCAGCGTCACGGCGACCAGGCCGGCCCCCACGGCGGCAAGGATGCCGCCCGTAATGTCGAAGGCAATGAGGTGAGTCGCCAGGGCAATCACCGTCCCCAGAGCGGCCAGGCCGCCGCCAGCCAGGGTGAGCCGGCCTAAATCGGAGCCCTGGATTTCTTTGTCCGACACGACATCCGCCACGCGCAGATCGCGCAGTTGGCATCCCAGCGTCTCGAGAATATCGCCCCGGGCGCTTGCGATCGGCCTGCTCTGCAGGCGCTGGCCGTTCTGACGCCGGGCGACCGCCTCTCTCAGTTCGAGGAGCAGCGCCTGCATCTCGTCCGACAGATCCTTCGAGACCCGCGAGGACTCCGCCTCGATTTCCTCCCCGGCCGCACGCTCGAATTGGACATGGAGATCCTTGAGCCAGGTCTTGACGTCCTTGTCGCGGATCAGGGGCAACGCGCGTCGCAGAATGGTCCCCACCCCCAGGCCCTCGCTGAAGTCCGCTTCCAGGCGGGACGACAGGCGGTCGTAGACCGCGCAGAGACTGTTGACCACCAGGCGGGTGAGGGAATTGGCTTTCCGTCGGCGGGCTTCGAGCCGGCCCAGGAGGTCCTGATAGAATGCGTTGTCCTCGGCGAGCAAGGACTGCTCTTTGCGAAGCCTGGCGAGAAGGTCCGCAACAGTCTTGCGCAGAATATTCCTCCCCCCTTCAAGCTTCATTCTCCAGACATCGCCGCTTTCGACCGCCTGGCGCAGGTAGTTGCGAAACGCGGCAAACCCGGCGTCCGTGCCCTCCTCGGACTCGCGTTTCGCGGACAGGGGGAACACCAGGGGCGCCTGGACGCCCCGTTCGCGCGCGTACTGCTTGACCTTCTCGACATTGATGTCCAGTTCGTGCTGGCTGGCGCGGTCGGCCTGCTGCAAGACAAACACCGTCTTTCGATGCCATTCCTTGCTGATGCGGCTGAGCAGGTCCCACTCGCTGCCGCGGTGGGGATTGCTGGCGAGCAACACGTAGATGACCAGGTCGCTGCGCGGGATGTACTGTTCGGTGATTGTCTGGTGATGCGGGATGACGGAGTTGATGCCGGGCGTATCGACGATTGTGATCTCACGCAGGCTGGGCTTCGGGAGGCGGATTCTCTCCCACTGCTCGCCCAGGCTCGTCCTCGAGCGCTGTTCGCCGTAGGAAATCTCCTGGATGACCATGGTGCAGGGATCGGGTGCCACCTCGCACACCTCCTCCCCCAAAAGGGCGTTGACGAAGCTGCTCTTCCCCGATTTCACCTCGCCCACGATGACAAAAAGGGCCGCGGACTCGACATGTGCCAACCGATCCCGCAGCAGGGCCGTCGCCCCCGCCTCCCCGCACTGCTCGGTCAGGGCCAGGCAGCGCTGGAGCAGGATTCTGAGCGATTCACACTGTCGCTTGAATGTCGGGCTGAGGACGGGCTGGGGAGGCATGGCGATGTCCCTCGGAATGCGGCCGCGGCGGAGGGGTGGACCTCCGCCGCGTGCCGGACTACGGGGTGGTCGGCTGGAGCGGATTGGCCCTCTTGAGGAATTTGAAGAAATCGCTGTCGGTGGTGAGGATCAGGGATGTGTCGTTGGTGAGCACGGCCTTGTAGGTGTCCATGGTCTTGAGGAACTCGTACAAAGCCGCCGCCTCCGGGCTCTGGTTGTACGCTCTGGCGTAGATTTCCGACGCCTCCGCATCGGCGTCCCCTTGGATTTGTTGCGTCTTTCGATACGCCTCGGACTCGATCGTCTGCAGGTCCTTCTCCTTTTGACCCAGAATCTTGGCGGCTTCGCCGGCCCCTTCCGAACGGAACCGCTCGGCGATCTGCTGCCGCTCGCTGACCATGCGCTCGTAAATGCGGGTCCGAACGCTGGTGTTGTAGTTGATCCGCTTGAACTGCACGTCCATGAGTTCGATGCCGAACACCTCGATCTTCGGAGCGGCATTGGCGAGAATCTCCTGCTGAACCTTGGCCCGGCCCTTGTGGATGGGATAGAGGTTCCCGACGTTGCCGCGGGCGTCCTCGATGGCCGCGTCGCGCTCGGGCTCGCGGTCCTTGGTTGTGCGAATGACCTCGATGAGTTCATGCCTGGCGATTGCGTTGCGAATCTCGCTGCCGAGAATGTCGTCCAGGCGCGACAACGCGCTCCGTTCATCCTTGAGGCGCAGGTAATACTGTTTGGCATCGCCGATCCGCCACCGGCCGAAGGCATCGACAATAATGTACGTCTTGTCCTTGGTGGGCATCTCGCTCGGACGCCCGTCCCACCGAAGGACGCGTTTCTCGATCCGGTTCACCTCCTGGATGAAAGGCATTCGGAGGTGAAGTCCGGCATTGGTGACGGCCTGGCCCACGGGCCTGCCGAACTGGGTAATTATGACCTGCTCGGTTTCGCTCACCGTATAGGCCGCGGTCAGCAGCAGAATGAACGCCAGGACGACGACGACGACGATCGGGAGGAGGGGGACGGTTGGTTTCATGGACGCTTGGGCTCCGCGCCGAGTTGCAGCAGGGGCAGCGGCTGCGACGCCTTGTCATCCAAGATGATCTTGGACCGCACCTGGGGCAGCACTTCCTCCATCGTTTCAAGATAAATCCTCCGGCGCGTCACCTCGGGAGCCTTGAGGTACTCGGCAAGCAGCGCGTTGAACCGCGTGGCATCGCCCTGTGCCTCGTTGATGCGTTTGACCGCGTAACCCTCCGCCGCGCTGATCCGCTGTTCGGCTTCGCCGCGGGCGCGCGGGACGGCCCTGTTGTACTCGCCATTGGCCACATTGATGGATTTCTCCCGCTCCTGCTGCGCCTGGTTCACTTCGTTGAAGGAGGGCTGCACCGGGATGGGCGGGTTGACGTTCTTGAGTTGGACCTGGTCGATGCCCACACCGATGCCATACTTTTTCACAACCGCCTGCAATCGCACCAGCGCCTCGCTCTCGATCTCCTGTCGTCCGATGGTGATCACCTCGTCCACTGTCCGGTCGCCCACCACTTCGCGCATGACCGATTCGGACACGTCGCGCAGGGTCTCGCCCGGCTCCCTGAAGTTGAACAGGAAGGCCCGCGGATTATTGATTCGATACTGAATGATCCACTCGACGGTCGCGGCGTTGAGATCGCCCGTCACCATGCTCCGTTCCGCGTCCTGCTCGTCGGCAGAAACGACCTGGGTCGGATTGCTGCTCCCAAACGCTCCGAACCCGAATTCCTGCTTGAGCTGGCGTCGGACCGGAACCTCAAGGACCTGGTCCAGTCCGTAAGGAAGCTTGAAATGCAGCCCGGGCTCGACGGTTTTGACATACCGTCCGAAACGCAGGACGATTCCCTGGGACTCCGCCTGAACGGTGTAGATGACCGTGCTCAGGAGGCTGATCGCCAGCGCCGCACCCGCCACAATCAAGAGCAGGCGCGGACGGATGTTGTAATAGGTATTGCCTACGCGTATTTCCATCACCGGATGCACCCTCGCAAAACCTCGTCCGAGGTCAATCTTCAATCTTCACGCCGACTGCCCCCGACGCCCCAGGGCTGCCCGCGGACATCCGATGGCGTTCACCCAATCACTGGCGCTCGGAAGGATCAAAGACTCGAGCGCTGCAGGGCGGCAGCGATGAAGCCGCGGAACAAGGGGTGAGGCGCGTTGGGTTTGCTCTGAAACTCGGGGTGGAACTGGCAACCCAGGAAGAACGGGTGATCCCGCAGTTCGACCAGCTCGACCAACTCGCCGTCGGGCGATGTCCCGCTGAAGATGCACCCGCGCTGCTCGAACTGCGCGCGGTAGCTGTTGTTGAACTCGTAGCGGTGCCGGTGCCGTTCGTTCACGACAAAGGCCCCGTACAGGCGGGCAGCCTTCGTGCCAACCTGAAGCTGGACCGGCTGGGCCCCCAACCTCATGGTGCCCCCGACATTCATCAGACCCTTCTGCTCCTCGATCATGGCGATGACCGGATGCGGCGACGCCTTGTCAAACTCGGTCGAGTGCGCTCCCTCAAGCTCGAGCACACTGCGCGCGAACTCGACAGTGGCCATCTGCATTCCAAGACAGAGCCCGAGGAAGGGCAGTTTCGACTCGCGGGCGTATTGCGCCGCCAGGATTTTGCCCTGCACACCCCGCTCCCCAAACCCGCCAGGAACCAGGACGCCACCCAGTCCTTTGAGCAGCTTCTCGGCGCCCTCCTTCTCGATCTGTTCGGCCTCGATCCGTTCGAGTTCGATCCCGCAATCGTGGGCGATGCCGCCGTGGCTCAGAGCTTCGTAGACCGATTTGTAGGCGTCCTGCAGTCCGATATACTTGCCCACCACCCCGATGCGAATCCGTTTTTGCGGGGCGATGAGTTTGCGGAGCAGGTCCTGCCAATGCGACATGTTGGCGGGCGGGGTATCGAGGCGCAGGAGTTGGCACACCAACTCGTCCATCCGCTCGCGCTGCAGCATGAGCGGCACCTCATAGATGGTGTGATCCACGTCCTTTTCTTCGATCACCCCTTCGTACGGCACGTTGCAGAAAAGCGAGATCTTGTCCCGGATCTCCTTGTTGAGCGGGCGGTCGCACCGACACACCACCAGGTGCGGCGCAATCCCGATTTCGCGCAGTTTGGCGACCGATTGCTGGGTCGGCTTGGTTTTGAGTTCGCCCGCCGCCTTGATGAACGGAACATAGGTGACGTGAATGAACAGGGCATTGCTGTATCCGACGTCGAGGGCGAACTCGCGGATCGCCTCGAGAAACGGCAAACCTTCGATGTCTCCCGTGGTGCCGCCAATCTCGGTGATGACCACGTCGGCCTTGGTGGACTCGGCCAATTCGCGGATTCGCGTCTTGATCTCGTCGGTCACGTGGGGAATCACCTGCACGGTCTTGCCCAGGTAATCCCCGCGCCGCTCCCGTTCGAGCACCCGGGCATAGACCTGGCCGCTGGTGAGACTGTTATGGCGCGTCAGCTTGGTACTGGTGAAGCGCTCGTAATGGCCGAGGTCCAGGTCGGTCTCGGCCCCGTCATCGAGCACGTAAACCTCCCCATGTTGGAACGGGCTCATGGTGCCCGGATCCACATTCAGGTACGGGTCGAATTTTTGGAGCGTGACCTTCAGCCCACGGTTCTCGAGCAGCGTGCCCAACGATGCCGCGGTGAGTCCCTTGCCCAACGAACTGATCACCCCGCCTGTGACAAAGATGTATTTCATGCCTGAGAAATCGGTCCTGGTCCCCTACCCCGACCCGAGCATCCGCTCCACCCGCACGGCGTCCTCCGGCGTATCCACGCCCACGCTTTCATAGTCCACACGCAGCACGGCGATTGCGACATCGTTCTCCAGCGCCCGCAACTGCTCGAGCCGCTCCGCCCGCTCGAGGGCGGACACCGGCCATCGGACAAGTCGCAACAGCGTTTCACGTTGATAAGCGTAGATGCCGATGTGCTTCAGAAAAGCAAACGCCGCCAACTGATCGGGAATCGAACGACTGGCGGCCTCTCGCAGATACGGAATCGTGCGCCGGGAGAAATATAGGGCTCGCCCGCTCGAGCTGACAACGACCTTTACGACGTTCGGGTTGTCGTAATCGGCGGGATCGCGGATAGGGGTGGCGGCGGTGGCCATTGCATTCGCCCTCAAGGCGCCGGCAACCGCGTCGATCACCGCCGGGTCCAGAAGCGGTTCGTCGCCCTGGACGTTCACCGCCGCCCCCGCCTGGCAGCGCTCCACAACCTCGGCGATCCGATCGGTCCCGCTGGCATGGTCCGCCGCGGTCATCTCTACACGGACAAACCGGCTCGCCACCGCCCTGATCCGCTCGTCGTCCGTCGCCACGACAACGTCGGCCAGCGCCCGCGCCTGGCGGCATCGCTCGACCACGTGCTGAAGCAGCGGTTTCCCCGCGATCACATGCAGCGGCTTGCCCGGAAACCGGGTCGAGCCATAACGTGCTGGTATCACGCCCAGAATCTTCATCGACAATCCTCCCTCCTTCCGCCCTCCATGCCGCCCGCTGTACCGGCATCCGGCCCGCCGGGCGCCTGATCCAGAATCCAGGCCACAGCCGACGGCAGATCATCAACCACCACGGCCCGGCCCAGTTTGTCCGGCGCGTCCCGTTCCACCTGGGCGCCGTAGCCCGTGCGGACCAGCAGGCTGCGGCGCACCCCGGCATTCCAGCCGCACTCGAGATCGGCCAGCTTGTCGCCGATCATGTAACTTTGCGACAAATCCACCCCGAACTCATCCCGGGCGTCCAGAAGGAAGCGGGGCGAGGGTTTCCGACCGCGACTCGGCTGATCCGGAGCCTCGGGGGCGAAATAGATGCGGCTCAACCGAACGCCATGACGGCGCAACTCGGACTCCAAAAACCGGTGAACCCGGTCCATCGCCTCGAGGGTGAAATACCCGCGCCCGATCCCCGACTGATTTGTCACCAGGAACAGGAGATAACCCGCTTCGTGCAGCCGGCGCAGGGCGCGTCCCGTCCCGGCGAAGAGCCTGAAGTCCTCGATGCGATGAATGTAGCCGAGGTCTTCGTTCAGCACGCCATCGCGATCGAGAAACACGGCCGGGCGCATGGTGCTCACCGATTGAAACTCGCCAGCAATTCCCCGCCCTGAACGGTCGCTGTCCCAACCTTTCCAACAACCACGCCCGCGGCATGGTTCGACAGGACGGCGGCCTCGACCGGCGAGCCTCCGGCGGCGATCGCCAACGTGAACGTGGCGATCACGGTGTCGCCCGCCCCCGACACGTCAAACACATCGCGGGTTACTGTCGGGATGTGAACCGGGGGTCGTGCGCGCTGGCACAACAGCATGCCCTGCTCGCCCAATGTCACAAGCAGGAGGGCCGGCTGCAGTTTCGACAGAAGTCGATCGACGGTGCGCATAAGAGCCGTGTCCAAACCCTTGCCGCCGCTTCTGGCACCGTCGGGTTCGCCCGCCAACTCGAAGGCCTCCTTCCGATTGGGCGTGATGAGCGAGAGCCGGCTCAAATCCAAGCTGTGGACCGGTTTGGGATCAAGGCTCAGCCAGATGCCTCGTTCCCGACAGAAGACCCTCAGTTGGTCCAGGAGGGTCTGGGACACGACCCCTTTGCCGTAATCGCCAACGATGACGGCATCGGCCCCGTCCAGGCGCGCCCGCATCGCGTCCAGCAAGGCGTCCGTGGCGTCCGCATCGAGATCGTTGCGCGTCTCGCGATCGACCCGCACGACCTGCTGCCGATGCGCCAGAATGCGGGTCTTGACGCTCGTCGGCCGGGTCGCATGGCTCAGGCATCCATCGCAGGCGACGTGGTTCTCTTCGAGGAGCCGACGCAACCGTGCGCCCGGATCGTCGCGTCCCACAACGCTGAACAACTCGGTTTGGACTCCGAGGGCCGTGAGGTTACGGGCGACATTCGCGGCTCCGCCGGGCATGAAGCTCTCCCGTTCGAAATCAATCACGGGGACGGGGGCCTCCGGCGAGATTCGGCTCACCTCGCCCCAGACAAACTGATCGAGCATCACGTCGCCGACAACGAGAATCCGCCGGCAGGCCGCGGCCGCCAGCAGGGCGCGTACGCGCGAGACGCTGAGAGTCGGAATGGACTCGTTCATGCCGCTCCGAGGAAGGCGGTGAGCGGGCTTGTCGGACTGGCGGTCTGCTGCTCGGCGGCCAAACCCATCTCGAAGGCCGCTCGTCCCGCTTCAACCGCCTGCTTGAACGCGACGGCCATGCGGCTGGGATCGCTCGCCACCGCGATCGCCGTGTTCACCAGCACGGCGTCCGCTCCCAGTTCCATCGCCTCCGCGGCGTGGCTGGGCGCCCCCAAGCCCGCGTCCACCACGACCGGGACCGTCGCCTGCTCGATGATGATGCGCAATTGATCTCGCGTCTGGAGACCGCGATTGGACCCGATGGGCGATCCCAGCGGCATGACGGTGGCCGTGCCGGCTTCCTCGAGCCGTTTCGCCAACACCGGATCCGCATTGATGTACGGAAGCACCGTGAAGCCCTCCTGCACAAGCATCTGGGCGGCCGCGAGGGTCTCGACCGGATCGGGCAGCAGATAACGCGGGTCCGGGTGGATTTCGAGTTTGACCCACTTGGGCAAACCTGCCGCCGCCGCCAGCCGCGCCAGCCGAACCGCCTCGCTTGCGTTCATCGCGCCGCTCGTGTTCGGCAAAACCAGGTAGCGCGCCGGATCCACATATTCGAGGATGTTGGCAAAAGCATCCTTCCGCCCACTCAAATCCGCGCGCCGCAACGCCACGGTCACGATCCCGGTTCCGCTCGCCGCCAAGGCATCACGCATCGCTTCCGGCGATGCGAACTTGCCCGTGCCGACGAGCAGGCGCGATCCGAACGAGCGCCCCGCAATCGTCAAGGGTTGGGTCATCGACTGAGTGACCAGCGACATGCCGGTAAACTAGACGCGTTCTCCGACGTGTGTCGAGGCGCAAACCGGCGACCAGACAAGCGCCCGGATTTGTCACCTGTGCTGTCAGCGTGTATTGTCGCGCAGCAAAATGCGCGCGCCCATCTTCATTGCCCTTGCACTCATGCTCTGCGCCGGTTCCGTGACACAGGCCGCCGCGCCCGCGGGCAGCAAAGAACGCCTGCGGCGTCTTGTACGCCTGCCTCGCCTCAGTCTGACCCTCGGCATGAGCTTCGATCCATTGCGCGGCATCGTTCTCATGCCCGACCGTGTCCTGGCCATGTATGAGATCGAGGATTTGCGCAAGGGGATGCAGGACAACGCCAGCGACGCTCCGCGACACACGCGGATCGGGCGGCTGCTCGATGGGATCGGCAGTCACAACGAGGCCCGCCAGGCCTACACCAATGCCGTTTCTCTGTATCGCCGTCAGGGCGCCGAGCAAAGCGATGACGGACCGACGCTGGCCGACTACGGCGCCGCGTTGCACGGTCTCGGGGAACTGGATGCCGCGGAGCGGGTGCTGCGCCGCGGCGTCCAGGTGGCGCCCGCCGCATGGAAACCGCACGCTGCCCTGGGCAGATTGCTGTCCGCCCAAGCGCTTGCATCGCTCGTGCCGGCGACGGGAAGCGCAGGAGCTGATCCGTTCAAGGCTTTGCTCTCCGGTGAGGCCGCATCCGGAAAGCTCAAGCCCGCCCAACTCGAACAGGCCCAAACGCGAATCGAGGAGTCTGTTCTCTGCTACGACCGCGCGATCGAGTCGGCGCCCGACGTTGCAGAGCCGTATACCGGACGCGCCGCGGTCCGGGTCTTTCACAATCTTCTCGGATGGTTGCGCAACCCCGATGCCGAGTCGGAACCGCAGCCCGTGCGTTTGGCCAGGGCGATGTACCCGCCGGAGGCGCTGCCGGACCTGCGGCAGGCAATGCGGCTTGCGCCGAAGGACCCGATGGCCCTGGGCACAGCCCTGTTGTTCGAGTTGTTCAGCAGCGCGCTCGAACAGGGATCGTTGCAGTCCGAATCCATCGGCACCGGCAATTCCTGGGCGAATCTGCCCGAGCGAACCCGCCAACCGGTCCGCGAATCGCTCACCCGACTCGAAGAAATGAGCCAGGACACGGAAAGCCACACCGCGGCTGCCGCGCTCGAATTGCTGGGGTCCTTGCAGTGTTTTGTCGTCAATGATGTGCCGGGGGCCGAGCAAACCCTGCGTCGCGCCACAGCGTTGGATTCGAAACGAACCCAGGCCTGGGAGACGCTCATCTTTATCCTCGCCACGTCCAAACGGTCTGAGGCGCTTCAGGCGGTCTGCGAGGACCGGTTGAAAGCCGAGGAATCCGCCCGCGCACGCCTGTTCCTGGCCAAGAGCCACGAGATGCGGTCGGATTGGAACCGGGTCTTCGAAACGACCGAGACCCTCGAACGGCGCTACCCGGAGGACGTGTACGCCAATCTCGCCGCCGCCGCCGCCATCCTCCACACCACACGGGACGAGGCCGGCCTGCGCCGCGCCGCCCAGTCCATCGCCAAAGCCGAGAAACTGCTCGGCGCCGCGCCCGCCCGCGACGAAGTCGTCAACCTGCTCTTCCTGCGCGGCCTCCTCTTCGCCCTGGCCGACGCCACCGAACCCGCCCTCCACCAACTCAGGCAGATCAAACAGATCGATCCGCATTTCGAGGGGATCGAGGAAGCGCTGGAAATCGTCGAACAGATGTAGAGGCCGTGCGGTCGCATCGACCCACACTCCTGAGCTTCACCGATAGCAGTTCGTATGCCCGTGCCGGTGACGAGCCCATGGGCAGGCAGACCAGCGCGTCCGGGACACGCCCAATCTCGCCCATGATGAATTCGGCGCCCGATCGGCTCATCGCCTCAATCTGGCTTATGGGATCGGCTCGTCGAGCAGCTTTCGGATCGCGCTCAGCAGGACGGCCTCCGCGTCCGGCGCGACATTCGAGGCCTCGGGGCTGGTCTCGTATCCACCCTGTTCGTAAGCCACGGCGGTGCCAATATACCATGGGGCGTAGTCTCCATACGCAGCCATGGCCACGAATAGATCCGGACGCATCGCCTTGGCGGCAAGCTGGTATTCGACAAACAGCTCGCCTGGAAGATGCAGCAAACGGGCCCTACCCAGCGCCAGGCAGGCCACATCTGGGTGTTGTCCGGACTCGCACCGGCGCACCCAGGCGAGCCGGGACGCCGCACTCGACGCCGGGGGTCTGCCTTGATCGCCGCGGACAGCGGCTTCGAGTGCGGACGCACTCAGATGTTTCGCAGGCGGCAGCGCCACCGACTCGACCGTCCACTGCACGTCGCCTGGCCTGATGGGCCGGCGCTCGGTTGTCTCCCAGGCCTGGCGCATGCCGGCCGCAAGCCGCTCGGCCAGACGCAGCCTATTCTCATGCGCGCCGTCGTTGTACTTGCCTGCGCCCAGATTGCCGCCCGCACCGTTGAAATGGACATGCAAGGCGGACGGCACCGCCAGTTGGCGGAGAAACCGGGCCAGGCCGGGGAAGTCCGGATTCGGCAAGCCGGTGCGGTAGTAGCTTTGCGGGTGGGTTGCGTAGTAGCTCAGAACGGCCAGCGGTCGTTCCCCGTTCCAGAAGCTGATCAGGGACACGACAGGGTCAATCGTGCCCTCGGGCTCGGCGCGCAGTGCGGGATCGAGGGTGGTGGTCCAGCGTGTCGCCCGCACCTTGCCGTCCTCGCCCAGAAGGCGCCGGTTTGACGCGACCTGGTCGACGCGCGCCTCGCCCAGCCCCAGATGGGTGACGGGCTGTGCCTGAGCCAGCGACGCAGCCACGGCTCGTTCCAGATTCGCAATCACCTCGCGCTGAAAGGTGCCCTCGTACTGGCGTGCATCGAGCCCGGCCTCCTTGAGAATGCGCTCCGCCGAGAAGTCGCAATCCGGGGCGTCGTGCTGGTGGAGCGAATGCACGGCCACGCGGCGGACCGATGTGCTGGCCGCCCGGGCAAGCGCCTCACGAAACGCGTCATGGCCTCCGTTGGCGATCCCGATCCAGTCCACCGCGCAGAGCACGATCGGGTCGCCCGCCCCCGACAGCACGATTCCGCGCACCCGCAACCCGAGGTCCCAGCGGTTGGTCACCGGATCGTAGGCCATTTGGGATCCGATGGGCGGCGTCGCATCGATGTCGAACGTAGCCAGGCACAGCGTTGGCGCGATTGACTGCGCGGCGATCGGCGAGTCTGCGGCCGGAAGGCGAACGCTCCACGCGCACGCCAAAACAAGGACAAGAGCGAAGCGGATATGCATGGGGGCATGTTAAGCCGGGTTGCAGTCCGCGAAAAGAGAAAGTCTTGCCGCCGGGCCTGCCAGTCGTGCTACAGTGATGACCGTGAGAATCTTGACGGTGACAGCATTGAGCGATCCAATCGGCGTTCGCCCGGCCCGTGGCGCGGCGAACCTCCACACTCTGACTCCACCCTGACCGTCTCCGTCCCGCCTGCCGGGCTGGTGGGGCCGTTCTCGTCTGATCCGACGCGTTCCGCGCCCAGAGTCCCGGCCTCCGCGGTCCGCGCGACGGATGTTCCACGCAGGCATTTGCGCCGGATTCTGACGGGAACAACGACCTCGACCGATCGAAGATGTTCGGGAACGAACCAAGCCATGAAGACGTTGCCTTTTGAAGACGATGTGAAACGCCGCCGCACGTTTGCGATCATATCGCACCCGGACGCGGGCAAGACGACGCTGACCGAGAAGCTGCTGCTCTACGGCGGCGCCGTGCAGTTGGCCGGATCGGTCACGGCGCGCAAGCACCAGCGCGCCACCACGTCGGATTGGATGGAACTCGAGAAGAAGCGCGGAATCTCCGTCAGTTCGACGGTGCTGCAGTTCGAGTTCGGCGGCTACTGCGTCAACCTGCTCGATACGCCCGGTCACAAGGACTTCTCGGAGGACACCTACCGCGTTCTGACGGCGGTGGACGCGGCGGTGATGGTGATCGATGCGGGCAAGGGCATCGAGAGCCAGACACGCAAGCTCTTCGAGGTCTGCCGCCAGCGCGGGATTCCCATTTTCACCTTCATGAACAAACTCGATCGCCCGGCGCGGGGTCCTTTGATGCTGCTGGACGAACTCGAACGGGTCCTCGGCCTGCACCCGTGTCCGCTCAACTGGCCCCTGGGCGATGGCGCCGACTTTCGCGGCGTCTATGACCGCCGTTCGCTGCAAGTGCATTTTTTCGAGCGCGTGCCGGGCGGCGCCTTCCGCGCCCCGGTCTCGGTGCATGATCTCGGGGATTCCGCCGTGCGGGACGCGCTGCCCGCCGATGTCTACACGCGCGTCGTCGAGGAACTGGCAATGCTCGAAGGCGCCGGATCGCGCTTCGACCCGGCGCGAATTCTGGCAGGGGAACAGACGCCGGTGTGCTTTGGCAGCGCGGTGCACAATTTCGGGGTGCAGCTTTTGCTGGACGCATTTCTCGAGCTCGCGCCGACCCCCCAGCCGCGCGTGGCAAACGGACACGTGGTGTCGCCCGCGGGGGACGGTTTCTCGGGGTTCATCTTCAAGATGCAGGCGAACATGGACCCCAACCATCGGGACCGCCTGGCCTTCGTCCGCATCTGCTCCGGTCGATTCGAGCGCGACATGACAGTCATTCACACCCGCACGGGCAAACGGGTGCGGCTGGCCTGTTCGCACAAGCTTTTCGGACGCAAGCGCGAGACCGTGGACGTCGCGTACGCAGGCGACGTGGTCGGATTGGTCGGCCATTCCGAGTTCCGGATCGGCGACACGCTTGCGGAGAACTCGGCATTGCGGTACGACGAAATCCCTCGGTTCGCTCCGGAGAGTTTTGCGTGGTTGCACAGCGCGAGCACGGCGCAGTTCAAGCGCTTTCGCGAGGGCTTGGCCCAACTACTCGAGGAAGGGGTGGTGCAGTCGTTCCGCCTGCCCAATGCCACCCAGCGCGTTACCCTGATCGGCGCAGTCGGCCCCCTCCAATTCGAGGTGGTCCAGTACCGCTTGCAGACCGAGTACGGCGCCGAGTCCCGACTCGAACCCGCGCCGTGGCAGTTGCTTCGGTGGGTGGTGGACGGCATGGTTGGCGAGCCGACGCTACCCTCTGGAGCGCGCCTGGCGATCGATGTCGCCGGTCAGACCGTGATCTTATTCACCGAGGAGTGGTCCTGCAATTTCTTCGCCGAGCGCAATCCCGGCGTGAAGCTGGCCGTTCTGCCTCCCAGGATTCCTGTCGACGGGCCGGAGGCGGCTTTGAGCGCGTCAGGCCACGGTTGAGCCTAACGCGCCTATTTCCTGCCCCGTCAATGCACAAGGGGTCCGCTCTCGTATGATGTCTGGAGAGGAGCGCATCAGACCGAATCCAGTCCTCCCCATGAGGCGTCCCCGTGTTTCACCGTCCTTCTCTGCCGCGCCTCGCGCATTAGAATCCTTGACTCGTTTAACGCAGCACGGAAACTTGACTTGTCTGCAACGTGTTTCATCCGGTCAAGGATTCAAGGCGGTTTCGAAAGCCCGGATATCCGATCACGCGCACCGGTGTGAAACGTCCGGGCTGGGGATTGCACCCGGGGTCAGGTGACTTTCCGAACGGCGTTTTCCGACCCGAACGGGTTGGAGACCCGGAGCGTGCTTTCGGGATCGTCCCGCCATTCTCCATCGACCATGAAACGGTAATGATAAACCCCCGGTGGCAGGTCCACGCTCGCCCTCCAAATCCCATGACCCGATTTCTTCATTGCGATCGGCTTCTCTTGCCAATGGGTAAAGTCTCCAACCAACAGGACACTCAGCGCGCCGGGACTCTTAAAACGAAACGTTTGCTTTGCCATAGTATCGGGCAAGAGTAGCACAGTCGGGCGGGTCCGCAAGAAAGTCCGGCACAGAAACCCACACAAAGAACCCAAAACAGGTTTCACACCATATGCGGGAGCACCATGCTGGGGAGTTGCGGCGGGAGAGCGCGGAGTTGCGGGCCGAGGGGATCGTCGCGAAGGAGCTGAGGCGGGAGACGGCGTTGACGGTGGGATGGACCGCGCGCGGACTGGAACTGAGGACGCTGAAGAGCGCGGGGGTCGAACTGCATCGGTGGACCAAGGGTACTCAGGAGCGATGCGTTGGCGATGGCAAGACTACGGTTTGACCACAGTGTCGATGAATCGTGTTCATTGAAAAGGCTCACGAAAACCCGGCCGTCCGGGAACCGGTTCCGAACCGGGCACGGACCGTATCAGCCGGTCGGTCCGCGGCGTCGTGGGCGCCTCGAGGTCGCCGGTGGCGAACTGGATGGCATCCAGGTAGAACGCCAGAATTCGAGGCTCCCAGAACAACTCGGTGCGGTGACCGAACGAGGTGTTGAAGACGCGTCCCTTGCCGTGCGCCTTCACCCAGGCGAGGGCGAAATCGTTGTCTGTCCGGTTGATCCACTTCACGCCCATGTTCGAACGGGCCGGATCGAGCGAGAGCAGGACCCGCAGTTTCGCGCGGTCGTACGGCGGACCGTACTCGTATATCTCATCGGCGATCCGGAAGCTTTTTCCGCCAAACGCGGCCACTAGTGGATGTGATGGCTCCTCGACGGTCACGCCGATCTCTTCGTTCCAAGGATGGCCGGTGAACCTGGCGCCGATCAACTGCTGGAACTCCGGCCAGTGCGCGTTCCCTGCGATGGCGAAATGAAGCGCCACCACCCCACCGCCGTTCGCGACGTAGTCCAGGAAGCTGCGGCGAAGCGCTCGCTCGACGGACTCCGCATCGGCGCCCAATGCGCGGAAGGCATCCGTGGTGAGGTTGGCGGGAGTGGGAGTGATCCAGGCACCCGAGCTGTTGTTCAGGACCACCGCACCGAAGGCCCGGAGGTTCCCCGGCAGAAAGGCGCTCAGGTCATCGCTGATCACCGGCTCGAAGGCACCGCTCTTGCGACCGATCGCCTCCAAGGCGACGGCTCCGTACGGGATGCAGTAACCCTTGTGCGGGTCTTTCTCCATCAAGTGCGCAGGCGTGTTCCAGATCAGGACGCGGCGGGGCTGCTTCGGCGCTACCCGGGGCGAAGCAGGCGCCGCATCCCAGATTTGTTTGCGCTGGTGCTCCGGGATGGCGTCGCCCGCCGCGACAGAAAGGCAGGCCAACCCCACGATGAGGGATAGGACCCAGGGGAGTTGAGGGCGCATGATCGGCCTCCTTCAGAGGGTCCAGCCTTCGCGATAGAGGGCTTTGCAGAGCCGATTGGCGGACTCGTTGTTCACGACGCGGCCAGCGCGCGGATCGTACTCGATCGCACCCTCGGTCTGTGTGGCTACGTTCCCGAGGAGCAGCCACTCGGTCAGCAGCGAACCGTAGTCCGCGAAATTCGAGCACGCCGACGCCCCGCCGCGAATGGCGTCGAGCCATTCCCGTTCGTGTCCGGGCGACCGCGGCAGGCTGCGTGGCGGTCCGAGCAGATCCTGGAAGTCGGCTTCCGGCAAAAGCGAGAACGTCATGTTGTGCCCGGTGGAATGGAGCATCCCGCGCGTCCCCACGATCAGCAGGCCCGCGTGATCGTTCCACTTTCTCTCCCCGGCGTCCCCCCAGTCCAGCTTCCGTCCGAGGCGTTCCTCGATGCGCTCGCGTCCGCCGGGCGCGCGGCCGTTGCACCAGATCATGGCGAACGCCGGCTGATTTCTGCGCCGGGGCGCCGAAAACTCGATGAGCTCCCACGTCGGGAACGTGTCGGCCAAAACCTCGGACACCTTTGCCGCAACGCGGAAGTGGCATCCCTCGGGCAGCTCCGCCGAGGTGCCTTTCCAGAATTCGTCGAGACGAAACGCCTTGAACGCCAGGTTGGCTGAGTGCACAGCCCAGTTGCCGAGCTGGCCGGTGGCGAAGTCGCGCCACCGATGCCAGTTTGCCCATTCGCGGTGGTACGGACGCGCCGCGGCCGGGCCCAGCCACACGTCCCAGTCGAGGTCCTCCGGGACGGCTTCGCTGGTGGTCGGGCGCGGATGCGGTCCGCCGCCGCCGGACTCGTTCCAAGTCAGCACTTCACGAATTTCTCCCAGCACGCCCGACTGGACGATTTCCACCGAACGGCGAAACGGGTCGCTGGACGTGCCCTGGTTCCCCATCTGCGTGGCAACTTGCGTGGACGCCGCAAGTTCGCGGAGCGCGCGGGTCTCGCTGATGGTACGGGTCAGCGGTTTCTCGCAGAACACCGGTTTGCCGGCGCGCATAGCTCGGGCGCTGATCACCGCATGGCTGTGATCGGGCGTCGCGACCACCACGCCGTCGAGTCGATCGGCCGATTCCTCAAGCATCCGCCGGAAGTCCCGGTAGCGTTTCGCCTCAGGGAACTTCTCGCCCGCGCGGTTCAGCCGATAGGCGTGCGTGTCGCACAAGGCGGCAAAGCGCGTCCGCATGCCCGGCAGGGCGCCGAGAAACCACTCGCCACGCCCACCCACACCAACCAGTGCGAGGTTCAATTCCTCGTTGGCGGCCGCGGCTGTCGCGAAGCCATGGCGTGTGCTGAGGAAGAACCCAAACGCGCTGGTGGCGGTGCGGGCCAGAAACTGCCGGCGGGTGCGGTGAGCCTTCATGCTTTCTGACCGGCACTGTGGGTCATAACCGGGCGGTGGACAACTCTATTATGCCGGCTCGGCGCTGGCCCGAGTGGGGGCCTGGAGTTTTGGTTGTCGAAGCAGACCGCGGCCATCGCTCAAGGTGAACTGCGTTGGTCAGGGAGGCGTTGGCTTTTTCGGACCGATCATGCAGGAAAAGTCGTTTTGACCGATGCAAAGGAAGCGATCCTGGCTCCACCCCATTGTCCAATTCGAGGTCCCTTGCCCGGCAGGCAGGACCAGGGCTGACACGGTATCAATCACTTCTTTCCAGAGGGCGGTCATCTGCCGCATGGCGCGGTGGATCGCAGCCGGGGCGAGCTTCAAGTCCAGCGCGAGTTGCTCCGGGCCGCGGAGCGCGCTCAGCGCATCGATGCCCGAATGAAGATCGGGATAGCCGGTGACCCATTTTCCGCGGCCTGCCCGAACCGACTCCCGCACGAGCTGAAGGTAGAGCTGCCACCAGCGGTTGCCCGGGTCGATACGCAGGTCGGCATGGTTCCCCCAATCCTGCACGAAAGGCTTGCTCCACGAGGTGGATTGTCGGGGGCAAAGCACCAGGTCCGCCCCCAGCCAGGCGGCGAACTGATTCGGGCCCAGCCAGGGGCAAAACACCGGCAGCGCGTCGCCGGCGTAGTGGGTTCCCGCCAACGCGCTTTCCGCGGCTGCGATCACGTAATCCACGTCGGTCCACAACTGGGCTTCGGACGCCGGTTCGGGAACCGGTCGGCTTGGTCGGGCGCCGGGCACGGTCACCCACATCAGCGGGCCGGTTTCGAGTTCGCCGCGCCAGAACGCTTCATGGCGCCGGAGTGTCTGGGCCAGTTGCTTCTCCTCAATCCACTCGGTTTGCATGGGCGGCGGCGTGCGGGAAACACGGATTGTGCTCAAAACCGTGTCGTCAGCAGTTCCAGGTACTCTTTTCGCTCAATCACGGCCCAAGAACACGGTGGAATACCGGAGTCTAAGTTGCGATCCTCACGGATGCAAGATTTGTCGCTGATCGCCAAAAGCTTACAGCACAAAGCTCCCTGCCAGTCATGCCTTTCCCCCCCTCAGAGCCTGTCTTAAGACTCCGAGTGGTGTTATTTCCCCAGGAAGGGCTGGATGGCGAGCTGCAATCCTCAGGCTGTGTTTCCCGCTCGCCGCCGTCTGGTCCGTCGCCAGGATCGCATCGTCGCCGTTTTCGACGTTGTTCTGGGAGCCCGACGCGCCTCCGTAGCCGCCGTCGTCAGACGGCGCTGATGTCTGTATTCGCCGGAGCGAGTCAGCGCGGACTGACGTCCGCGGCTACGCGGCGGCCGCGGGACGGCTACGCCTCCGTAGCCGCCGTCGTGAGATGGCGCTGGTGTCTGCGTTCGCCGGAGCGAGTCAGCGCGGACTCCTGTCCGCGACCTGGAGTTTGGACATTTTTTTGCTGGACTCGAAACGGCCACTGGGGTAAATCGTGGGCGCAGTGGAACCGATCCGCGTCCAGGGCCGCACGCTCACGGGCGATGATCTGGCGTGGTTGCAGGCTCTAATCGAGCAGCATCCGGCCTGGCATCGCACGGCCCTCTCGCAGTACCTGTGTGAAGTGTGGAACTGGCGCAACGCGGCCGGACGTCTCAAGGACATGGCGGCGCGCACGTTGCTGCTCAAGCTGCAGGC
>MWFF01000128.1 GCA_002071485.1 Verrucomicrobia bacterium ADurb.Bin006
GCTCAACTCGAGGCGCTCCAGGCGCGCTGGGAAAAACAGGAGTTCATGGCGCCGATGGGTCGGGCGCTCGAAGGCGAGCGCGCGCTCGCTGCGCTGGCTTACGATCCGAAACGCTACTCGTTGCGGGAGCTGGTCGAGTTGACTGACAGGTTGGGGAGCTTCAATTTGTTTGGAGCCTCGTCAGCGAGCGCGCCGCAGGGCAAACTCGAGCAGTTGTTCCAGCCAGTGATCGAATTTGGGGGTTGGTGCAGGCAGATGATGCACCTGGTCTGCTGGCGGTTCGCCTGGGCCAAACAGGACCAGTTGTTTCATCACCGCGAGCTGCAGAAGCAGATCGAGACCGCCCGGCGCGCGGCGCACGATCGACGGTGGAAGGCCAAGGCCGCCGTTCCGCCCGATGAGGACTTGCAGCCATACGCGAGGAGCGGCCTGTTCGGGAAAATGATGAACCGGTACAATCGAATGAGGTTCTGGGTGGCTCCGGGGACGCTCACGCTCTCGGACACCCCGCTGGCCGAAGTCGCGCGGCTGGACGTGATGCGCGAGCAGATTGTCGCAGCGATCGCCCTCAAGCGTCATCGGCTTCTGCATGGACGGCTGCCGCCCACACTCGAGGCCCTGGTTCCGGAGTTCCTGACCTCCGTTCCGCACGATTGGTTCGCCGATGCGCCCATGCGCTATCGACCGGTTGCCGGCGGGGCGTACGAGTTGTATTCGGTGAATTCGGACGGGGTAGATGACGGCGGAGACAGCCGGAATCCTCGGGGCGATGTTCGCGGATGGCAATCCGGGCGCGATCTCCTCTGGCCTCGTCTGGCCTCGCCCGAGGAGGTGGCGGCGGCGGAATCGAAGTGGGTGAAGGCGGGGGGAGTGAAGAAAAGGTAGGAGTTTCCTGGTGCACGTGGAGATTATGATTACGATTAGGTCGTGTGTCGAGTCATGGGCCGGCGGTCTGACCCCGAGTTGGGTGGCTGACTATTCGCTTTTGCCTTTCGCGTGAACGGCTTGGGTGCTAGGCTCAGCCTCGATGTCAGCAACCGCTTCGATTGGGTTCGTTGGCGCAGGGAAAATGGCGCTGGCTTTGGCGCAAGGCTGGGCGCGCGCCGGCCTGGTGGCAGCGAAGGATATCGTCTCGAGCGACGTGCGAGAGGAGGGGCGCCGGGATTTTGTCCGTGACGTGGGGGGGCGCGCGGTGGCGGACAATCGGGAGGTGTTCGGAGCGGTCGATGTTGTTGTGCTGGCGGTCAAGCCCGACCAGGCGGTTGCGGTGCTCGAAGCGGTTCGGCCGGCCGTGGCCGAGCGGCACTTGATCGTATCGATCGCGGCCGGGGTGCCGCTGGCGCGGCTCGAAGGCGCGCTTTTCGACGGGGCGCGTGTGGTGCGCGTCATGCCCAATACGCCGGCGATGGTCGGCGCCTCGGCGTCGGGCTTTGCTCGGGGACGCTGGGCGACGGCCGAGGACTCGAGTCTGACGCAGCGGTTGTTTTCGGCGCTGGGCGTTGCCGTCGAGGTGCCGGAGAAGCTGCTCGATGCGGTCACGGGTCTGAGCGGGAGCGGGCCGGCCTACGTGTACCAAGTGATCGAGGCCTTGAGCGACGGCGGTGTGGCCGCCGGGCTGCCGCGTTCGATTGCCACGCGGCTGGCGGCGCAGACCGTATTTGGCGCGGCCAAGATGGCCATCGAGACCGGACTCCATCCCGGGGTGTTGAAGGACATGGTGACCAGTCCGGGCGGCACGACAATCGAAGGCCTGCACGAGCTCGAGAAGGCGGGCGCGCGGGGCGCATTTATGAATGCGGTGCGTGCCGCCGCAGACAAGGCGAGACGGTTGGGGGAGCAGTGAGGGAGCACAGAAGCGCGTCGCGCGATAGCCATTCCACCTCCAACCCCGAAGCAGACGCACATCGTCCGGATGGCGGTCACGGGGGCTGCGGTCGCACTGATCCTGGCGCTGCTGGTCGGTCTGGTGTGGGGGTTGGGGCGGATACTGTCGGTCCTTTCGCGTGTTCTCTGACCGTTGGCTGTTAAGAACGCAAAGGACTCAATCCCCGGGACACACCCCCCCGCAGGCCGACACACCGCCTCTCTCCCTCTCCATCTGTGTTCCGCCCTGAACCCGTGTGGAACCCCTCACCGCTCGAGTGCTCAGGCAGTCCCCACACGGATTCAGGGCGGAACACAGAATGGAATCGAGACGGTGATCCTGCCGGCCGCATCCACGCAGCTTTGTACTGCTCAGTGTGCCGGATGGCGTGGCAGGCGTGGAAGCACTGCTCTCGCCGGGATGTGTGCTACATTCCGGTATCGGTGGTGATGGGGATTTTGTAAAACAGCACCCAATCGCCGCTGAATGAGCCGACATCGATGGTGGCACGGGCATTGTCGAGGTTGAAGGGACGCCATTGGACATGGCCGTCCTCGAACAGGAAATTACCGCCGCTGGGTTTACCACCGGTGACTCGATGACACGCTGTGGGCACCGTCTTGCCATCCGATACGGTCGTCCACTTGACGCTCCCTTTGTTGGCCGAGATGCTCCAGGACCCGATCGCCTGCAGGCGATCGATCAGCACAGGGGCGTTCCGATAGGGGCCGCCCATCTTTGTGCGGGCATGCCACTCCTGAATGCCGGCCGAATTGTAGGGCCACCCTCCGGAGATGTTGCGGTGGGGCAGGAAGAAGTAACCTGTCAGAATTGGCTTGTTCTCGGAGCTGGGGTCGTTGTTGCGCCAGAGATCGGCAAACCGATGCCACTTGTCGGTCGGACAGAAGGCTACATGGAACTTGTTCTTCTCCTCCTTGGTCTTGTGGGACTTGATCAGGTAGGTGTCCCAGAACTTGACCACGTTGGTGCCGACCCAGCTCAGGTCGTAGCCGTCACGGTTGTCGGGGAAGTAATCGTTGTTGTCGACAGCGTACATCTGCAGCGCCACGCCCCACTGGCGGCAGTTGCTTGAACAGAGCGAGCGATCGGCCTTGGCTTTCGCCCCGCTCAGAGCCGGCAGGAGCATGCCGGCGAGAATCGCGATGATGGCGATCACCACCAGCAGCTCGATGAGGGTGAAGGCGCGCCTGTGTCCGATGCGGGCCGCGCGCCTCGATCGTGGGGCGATGGATTCGCCCGACAGATCGAACACCCGTTTCGAAGGCATCGGGTCTTGCATAGCAGTTATGGAGTTCGAGCATTGTTACCACGCGCCCGCCCAGCCGTCAAACCCGGATGCGCAACCCGCGCGCACGGAGATCATAAACCGATTCGTAGCCCTCCCGCGTTGCGGGGCGGCTAGAGAACCACGGCTGACGAAGCGCGCAGTGCCTTCTTCGAACAGTTGCCCAGCGCCCGCCCTTGGTGTAGTCTCTGGGTCTTTAATTTACGGTCATGAGCAAAGAAACTAGTCCAATGATTGAGAGTCCGAAGGATGAAGCCGCGCCTGACACCGATGCGCTGCCGCCGTGCGAACCAGCGATGGCTGCGGAGCCGGCGGTTGCCGCCAGCGAGGTGGATGGTGCGGACACCGCGGCCTCAGCGGCCGGTTTGGCGCTGAGCGCGGCGGAGATCGAGGCCTTGCAGGCGCGGGCGGCCAAAGCCGACGAGAATCGGAATCTTTACCTGCGCACGGCCGCGGACTTCGAGAATTTCAAGAAGCGGGCTGCGAGGGAGCGGCAGGAATCGGTTCGGTACGCGAACGAGGCTCTTCTAGGCAAGCTGATCTCTGTGCTGGACAACTTCGAGATCGCGCTGGCCTCCGCGGCGAGCCTGACCGGTGGTTCGGGGGAGTCGTTTCGGGCGGGTGTGGCGCTGATCCAGAGCCAGCTTCGGAACGTGCTGGTGGAGGCCGGTCTCGAGGAGGTGGACGCCGCCGGGCAGCCGTTCGATCCGAACCTGCACGAGGCGGTTGCGCAGCGCGAGTCATCCGAGGTTTCGGACGGGCATGTGCTGCAGCAGATGCGCAAGGGCTACAAGTATCGGGACCGTCTCCTGCGACCCGCCTCGGTTGTTGTGGCCACGGCGCTGGCCCCGCCTGCATCCGCCGACTGAGTGTTTCTTCCACGGCAAGGCGATGGCCAAACGCGATTACTACGAGGTGCTCGGTGTGGAGCGGGCCGTCACCGAGGAGGACCTGAAGAAGGCCTACCGCAAGCTCGCCCTCAAGTACCACCCGGACCGGAATCCCGGCGACAAGGTGGCGGAAGAGCGGTTCAAGGAGTTGGGCGAGGCGTATGACGTTCTGAGCGACCCCCAGAAGCGCGCGGCCTACGACCAGTACGGCCACGCCGCCTTCGACCCGCGTCAGCGCGCGGAGGCGGGGGGACGCTGGGGGGGCGGCGGATTCCACGATCCCTTCGAGATTTTTCGCGAGGTGTTTGGCGGCGGCGGCGGGATTTTCGAGGAGTTCTTTGGCGGTGGCGAGCGGCGCGATCCCACTGCCCCCCAGCGCGGGGCGGATTTGCGGTATGACCTCGAGATCGCATTCGAGGAAGCGGCGCTGGGCTGCGAGAAGGAGATCACGATCACCAAGCCGGACCGGTGCGATCACTGCCACGGCAGCGGGGCGGAGAGCGGATCGGGACACAAGAACTGCACAACATGCGGCGGACGCGGCCAGGTTGAACAGGTTCTTGGCGGCTTCATGCGCGTGCGGCAGGTCTGCCCCCGCTGTCAGGGCGCCGGGCGCGTGGTCGAGAAGCCCTGTCGCGTTTGCCGCGGCAGCGGTCAACGCAAAGCCACCGTGCCGGTCAAACTCCGGATTCCGGCCGGGGTCGACACGGGAACGCGTCTCCGCTCGGCCGGCAACGGGGAGGCGGGCGGGCGCGGCGGGCCGCCGGGGGATCTCTATGTCGTTCTACACGTGCAGCCGCACGACATTTTTCAGCGCGACGGCGACGATTTATTGTGCGAGGTCCCGATCAGTTTCGTGCAGGCGGCCCTCGGGGCCGAACTCGAAGTGCCCACGCTCGAGGGCGCGGCGCACATCAAAGTGCCGCCCGGCACGCAGAACGGCACCGTTTTCCGGCTGCGGGGGCGCGGGGTGCGCAGCGTGCAAGGCTATGGCAGCGGAGACCTGCATGTGCGCGTCCAGATCGAAGTGCCGACGAAGCTGAACGCGGCGCAGCGCGCCAAGCTCGACGAGTTTGCCTCGCTGTGCGACGCGAATGTCAACCCGCGGAGCCGCAGCTTTTTCGAGCGAGCCAAGGACTTCTTCCGATAATGCACCGATTCTATCTTCCGCCCCAAGCGATTCGGGAAGGCCGGTTGCGGTTGTGCGACGCCGAGGCGCACCATGCGCTGCACGTCGTGCGCGTGCGGATTGGCGAGCGCGTGATTGTCATGGACGGCGCGGGCCATGAGCTGCTGTGCGACGTGACGGGCACCGGGCGCCATCACGTTGATCTTGCCCTGCGTCAGAGCAGCGACTTGCCGCGCCTCCCCTACCGGCTGACCCTGATCCAGGCCATTGCCAAGGCCAGAAGCATGGACCTCATCATCCAGAAAGCCACGGAGCTTGGGGCCGCCCGCATCGTTCCCATTCTCTCCGAGCGCAGTGTCGCCCGGCCCGAGGCGGAGGAATCGGCACGCGTGGCGGACAAGTGGCGGGCCGTGGCCATCGAGTCCCTCAAGCAATGCGGCGCTCCCTGGCTGCCGCAAATCGAGGCTCCCGCGACGCCGTCCGCGTTCCTGGCCACGCGACCTCGTTTCCCGCTCATGTTGCTGGCCTCGTTGCAACCAGGCGCGCGCCACCCTCGCGAGCATCTGCGCGCCGCGCGACGGAGCGGGAGGATGCCTCCCGATGATGTGGCTGTTTGGGTCGGGCCGGAGGGGGACTTCACGCCCGCCGAACTGCAATCGATTCAGAGCGCGGGCGCGCTGCCGATCACGCTGGGGCCGCTGGTGCTGCGCAGCGAGACCGCGGCGTTCTACTGCCTATCGTTCCTGTCGTACGAGTTGCAGTCGGGACCCGAGCCCCCAGGCTGACCGCGGCGCCATGCCGGGGAGACATTCGGGGCGAGCGCATTGGGGCGGCACGGTCTTTTCATTTGGAGCGGTGCTTGACGAGTATCTGGAAAGGGATTTGGGGATTGTTCTGGCAGCGCTCCTGCAGGGCAGGCCAAGAAGCCTCGGGGTGAAGGTCCGCCTTGAGCGCGATCAATAAAGAAC
>MWFF01000129.1 GCA_002071485.1 Verrucomicrobia bacterium ADurb.Bin006
ACCTCTCGGCCCTGCGCATCTGCCTGATCGCGCTCAAGGCGGACCTTCACCCCGAGCCTTCTTGGCCGGCCCTGCAGGAGCGCTGCCAGAACAATCCCCAAATCCCTTTCCAGATAATCGTCAAGCACCGCTCCAAATGAAAAGACCGTGGTCATTCCGGTGCATCCAATAGTTGTTCCTGAAAAGGGGGGTCTATGCTGACTCAGAGCGGCTGAAAGTCAGCATAGAGTCTGACCAGGCGCGGGTCTGTCCGACGAAGGCCCGGCCTGTCCGGGCGGGTCCTTTGTGCGGCCCGAGGACGAGGGTTGGGTACGGCGCCTCGAGGCGTTGAATCGGACCCAGGACTATCGGGAACTCGGGGCCAGCCTCTGATCCGCATATTGCATACCCCGTGAGTGCAAAGGGCGGTCAGACGCCGAAAGACGACTGCTATGCGGGTTGGAAAAGGCTCTCACACACCGCGTGATGTCGGATGATGCCGAGTCGCGCGGGGGGGAGAGAGCCGCGGTTGTCAAGCCAGCCTGGATCAGGTCGAGCGCGGAGCCTGTCAACGAACCGGGCTATGGGGTTTTCGGCTCGTTTGCCTTGTCGAGGGAACCGGGAGGGGCCTTGGCGTTGAGTTCGGTGAGGACCTCCTCGGTCAAATCGGGGGTGCCGGAATTGAACAGGATGACGGGCGTCTGGCTGACGCTTTCGGCTGCGGTGTCGAGGACCAGGTTGTAGGCGCCGGCTTTTGCCTTCGACGTGACCACATCGATGATCTCGCGCATGATGTTGTCGCGCATCCGCTTGATCTGGTCGGAGATCTGCGTGCGGAACTGCCGATCGAACTGCTGGATATTCTGCTCGATTTCCTTGATCTCGGCCAGTTTGCCCTCGGCGGTCTTCTTGCGCCGGTCGCGTTCATCGCCCGAGACCGCGGGGTCGCTGGCGCTTTCGCTCATCTTGCGATACTCGTCATTGGCCTTTTGGTAGTCCTCGACCATCTTCTTCCGTTCCTTCTCGAACTCGGCCTGGCGATCCTTGATCGAGACGTCGGACTGTTTGGTCTTCCAGTAGCCGTCGAAGACGGTCTTGAGGTTGATGACAGCGACTTTGGGTTGGGCCTGGGCGGTTGGGGTCAGGCCGGTCAAGGCGAGGCCGAGGCAGAGTGCGCTAAGGGAGGGGATGAGCGTTTTCGTGAGCGAGAGGTTCATTCGATGCAGCATTGGATTGCGGTTTGGGTGATTAGTAATCCTCGCGGGTGAAGCCGACGCCAAACTGGAACCGGCCCGAGTCACCCGTGTAGTTGTCGTGGGTTAATGGCCAGGCGTAGTCAAGGCGCAACGGGCCGAGCATGGGAATATTGAAACGGATTCCCACGCCCCAGTTGTCGCTGTAGGCGCCGTATGGATGTGGTCCATAATTGTCGGGCAGTGTGTCAAAGCTGTACGAGAGCGGATACACGTTGCCTATGTCATAGAATACCGCAAGGCGCAAACGTTCAATGAGAGGAATGCTGTATTCGGCCGAGCCGAACCAGTAGGTGCGTCCACCGATCGGCTCCCTGCCGCGCGAATCGTAGGGGCCGACCTCGCGGAACCTGTAGCCGCGCAAGGTGTACATGCCGCCCAGGAAGAACCGGTCAAAGAGATGCACCAGATCGTCGGACCCGTAATTGTCGACGACACCGATGCGCCCGCTCAGTTCGAGCACATGCCCTGGGGCCAGACCGCGGATGTAGCGCGCGGAGCGGAGTTGCAGCTTGTAGAAATCCGTGTCCCCGCCCAGCGGCCCGCCGGCGATCTCGGATTCGAGCGCGGTGCGCTGGCCGCGGTTGGGAAGCAGCACGCTGTTGCGGGTGTCGTAGGCGATCGAGCCAAAAATCTTCGAGACCAGGGTGTACCCTTCCTCGGCCCGGATTTCCTGCGGCACGCGATCTCTATCGGGATCCTCGGGCTCCCTGGGCATATCGACAATGCCCACGTTCTGGATTTCGTAGCCGATGCTCCCCAACCAGAAGTCGTTCCAAAGCGTGCGGGTCAAACCCACCCGGACGCCACTCAGCACGGTGTCGTAGAGGTCGCTGTAGTAGCTCAGTTCCCGATGGTAGAAATCGGTCGAAAGCGCCAGCTTGCGGTTGAGGAACCAGGGCTCGATAAACGTGAGCAGGAAGTCCTTGCGCCGAGTTCCCATCTGCACCCGAGCCCGGAGTTTCTGTCCCGCGCCCGTCCCGAGGAAATACGGCCACTTGAAGAGGTCGAAATTCCCCTGGCTGACTTCGACGAATCCCACCAGTTCATCCACCGAGCTGAAGCCGGCGCCCACGCGAAAATCGCCGGTGTTCTTTTCTTCGACCGCGATCACCAGGTTCTTGCGGTCAGGCACTTCGGTCGGCTCGGGCTGGGCGTCGATCTTGGCGAAGTAATTCAGGCCGTACAATCGGTTGGTGCTCAGCCTCACGCTCACCATGTCGAAGACCTCGCCCGGATGCACCGCGAGTTCGCGTCGGATGACCCTGTCTTTCGTGCGGGTGTTGCCCTTGATGTCGATCTTCTCGACGTAAGACTTCCTGCCCTCGTCAATCTTGTACGTGAGGTCGATGGCGCCCGCCGCGGTGTTGGGAACGCGCGCCGGAGACACCTGGGCGTCGATGTACCCGCGCGAGCCGTAGAAGTCCTGGACGGCCTCGCGGTCCTTGGACAACCCTCGAGGCGTGAACACTTCGCCGGGCCCCATCGAGAGGCCGCGTCGGACCTTGTTGCCCTCGCGGGTGACGGCCCGGGTCTGGATGTCGGAGGCCGTAAAGAGCTTGTTGCCCTGGAAATCGACGGAGCCGACCTGGTAGCGCGCGCCTTCGTCCGTGTAGATGCGGATCAGCATCCGCTTCGGATTGGTCTCTTCGAACTTCACCTCGCGGATTTGGAAATCGATATACCCCTCGTTGCGATAGAACTCGGCCAGCCGATCCTTGTCGTCCTCGAACTGCTCGTCCTTGAACACGCCGCTGCCGGTCAGCCAGGAGAACATCCAGTGGCGCCGGGTCTTGATCACCCGGCGCAGCTTGCTCTGCTTGAACCCCTGGGCGCCCACAAACACCACGTCATCGATTTTGACCTTGGGCGCCTCGACGATCTCGAAGGTCACGGTGCCTTTGCCGAGCGCCTCGTCGATCACCGGCACGTACTTGACCTCTGTCTTCTGCAGGCCGGCCTTCTGATAGCGCTTGAGTATCTCCTGCGTGTCGGCGAAGAGCTTGCGCTCGTTGAGAGGCTCGCCCACCTTCGAGGTCAGCTTCTTCCTGAGCTTCCCCTCGCTCAACCTCCGGTTGCCGTTGAAATTGATCTGCGTGAGCGTCGGGTTGCCCTGGACCAGGTAGATAAGCTTGAGCCCCGCGTCCGAAGGCTCCTCGATGACGCGGATGTTGTAGAAATAACCGGTTCTCCAAAGGCTGTTGACGTCGTCCGCGACGCTCCCGGGCTTGTATGTGTCGCCCTCCTTGACCCGAATCTGAGCGCGGATGAGCCCGTCGCTGGCGGCCGGGGGGCCGACATGTTTGATTTCGATCGAACTGACCCGCGGGGCTTCCTGGGCTTGGAGCGCCAGGTTGTTCGCCACAAGCAGCACCGCTGCTCCAAGCGCAAGGCTCAATCTCGGCCGACATCTCATGGCTTTGGTCACGCTAGGCCACATCTTCCGGAATTCTCGACGCACTTTCGAACCGGGTGAAGGACCGCAGGAATGTCAGAAAAACATCCCCAACCGGCCCGTTGCGCTGCTTGGCGATCAACAGGTTCACCGGCACCCCGTCCGCTTCAGTCGCTTCTTCGTCCTCATCCTCAGCTCCGGCCGCCTTCTTGGGATTGGACGGATCCGCTTTGTACAGCAGCCCCACCACGTCCGCATCCTGCTCGATCGCCCCCGATTCGCGCAAGTCCGACAGTCGGGGCTTGCGGCTCTTGTCACGTTCCACTTCGCGATTCAACTGGCTCAGGACGATGACGGGAACATTCAGTTCCTTTGCCAGACTCTTGATCCCGCTCGAAATGTCGGAGATTTCCTGCTGACGGTTCTGATCGGCCCGGCGCGCAGTAGAGTGGAGCAGTTGCAGATAGTCAATGACAAACAGTTTGACCCCAAATTGTTGCCACATCCGACGCGCCCGCGCCCGCAACTGCAAAATCGAGAGACCGCCCGTGTCGTCCACGTAGAGCGGGGCCCCCGAAAGCTTCCCCGTCGCCGTGATCAGCTTGGGAAAGTCGCGCTCGGACATGAAGCCCTCGCGAATGCTCCTGAGATTGACCCGTGCCAGGGAGCAGAGCATGCGCATCACGAGCGACTCGGCCGTCATCTCGAGGCTGAACACCCCAACAGGCTGCCGCAGTTCGGACGCCACATGCTCGACGATGTTCATCGCCAACGAGGTCTTCCCCATGCTCGGCCGGGCCGCAATCACAATCATCTCGCCCTTATGCAACCCACCGGTTATCTTGTCCAGGTCGGCCAGCCCCGTCCCCAGCCCCCTCAGCGCCCCCCGCCGATGGAAGTAGTCCTCGATGGTCTTGACCGAATCGGCCACCAGGTCCTTGATCGTCCGCGACGGGGGCTCGATCCGATCCTCGCTTACCTGGAGGATGTCCCGTTCCACCTCGTCCAGCAGCCCGTCGACGTCGCTCTGCTCCTCGTAGGCGCGGGTGATGACGTTCGTGCACGTCTGGATCATGCGGCGCAACACGAACTTCTCGCGCACGATGTCCGCATAGTAGTCGAGGCTCGCCGCCGAGGGCACGCTCTCGATCAGCGTCGAGAGGTAGGCGAAACCGCCCATCGCATCGAGCTGGTTGCAGTCCTTGAGGTGCTGTCCGACCGTGACGACATCGATCACGGCCTGGCGATCCAGCAACTCGACCAACGCATTGAAGATCACCTGGTGCCGCAGGTCGTAGAACACCATCGCGCCGTGTTTGAACCGCTCGATGCAACGTCCCAGCGCTTCCCCCGGCGCCATCAGCGCGCACCCCAACACCCCCATCTCAGCCTCGATCGAATGCGGCGGCAATCGGTCGGCCCGCACTGCCCCCCCCGAGCCAGAACGTTGACGTTGGGCCACCTTCAAGTCCGGTGTCGCACTGTTGACGGCTGCTTGGTTCGCGGCATCTGCCATGCCACAAGCAGACACCGAGAACCGGCGGCAGACAATCCCAAGTTATTGCCAATTCCCATGAACCGCCTGCGCAAGCCGTTGATAATTAACAAAAGGGGTAACCCGAACGTCCAACGCGCAACGTTCAACATCCAACTTTTAACGAACCGCTTCGTTGAACGTTGAGCGTTGGAAGTTGGGCGTTGAACGTTCCCCGGTTCATGGGTCCAAGGCGCATTCGACCGTTGAATGTCAATGCTCTCCCATGAATTGTTGTTCCGGAGCCGCCCCGCGAGCCCTGGATGGCGACGCTGACCGTCTCGAGTCGGGGCTCGCGGGGCTTGCCGAGCCGCCGGGTTCGAATCATTCTCCAGTCTGATGGACGACAACGACGCCCCGCTCGACGGCTTGCTGCAGAAGGTCTGGGATGGCCGGCGGGTGGATGCTGCCGAGGCCCTGCGTCTCTACCGATTGCCGCTGGCTGAACTGGGGTTGGTGGCGAATCGCAGACGCGAACTCGCGAAGGCCGGCGCCTATGACGGGCGCGGCAACGAGATCGTGACCTACATTGTCGATCGCAACATCAACTACACCAACATCTGCGACGTCCGCTGCAAATTCTGCGCATTCTTCCGCCGGGAAGGGCAACCGGATGCCTATGTGATCACCCCGGAGGAGATGGATCGGAAGATCGAGGAAACGGCGGCCCTGGGCGGGACGCAGATTCTCTTGCAGGGCGGGCATCATCCGACCCTGCCGCTTTCCTGGTACCTTGATCTCATGGCACGGATCAAGGCGAGGTTCCCGCGGATCAACATTCACGGCTTCAGCCCGAGCGAGTTCGTTCATTTCCGCAAGGTGTTTCAACTGCCGCTCGACGAAATCCTCCGGCAATTCCGGGCGGCCGGGCTCGGCTCGATTCCGGGCGGCGGTGCGGAGATTCTTGTGGACCGGGTGCGTCGGGCCGTTTCGCCGCGCAAGGCGATGACGGACGAGTGGCTCGAGGTGATGGACACGGCGCATCGGCTGGGGCTGCGATCGAGCGCCACGATGATGTTCGGACACGTCGAGACGATCGAGGACCGGATCGAACATCTCGATCGGCTGCGTCGCCAGCAGGACGCGACCGGCGGGTTTACGGCGTTCATCGGATGGACCTTTCAACCGGAGAACACGCGGCTCGAAGCCCGCATGGCCGGGAGCTGCGATTATCTGCGCACCCAAGCCTTGGCCCGCATTTACCTCGACAATTTCGAAAACGTGCAGAGTTCGTGGGTGACCCAGGGACCGGAAATCGGCCAGGTCGCTCTCAAGTTCGGCGCCAACGACCTGGGCAGCATCATGATCGAGGAGAACGTCGTGGCCCAGGCCGGCGCCACCTTCCGCATGACCGCCGACGACATGCGCCGCCTGATCCGCGACATCGGATACGAGCCGCGTCAGCGGGACAACTGGTACCGGCTGGTGTAGCGGTCGACACGCCGGGGCAGGCAGTGTCCGGCTCGGCGAAACAAGGGAACGCGGACTCTAAGAGAAATATCGCGGCATTCGGATAATAGGTGGGGCTGAGTGCGTTCGTTCAACCTTGGAACAGGGGTTAGGTCGGATGTTTGCGGCCTTGTACTCAAGAAGCGACTCAACGCTCAAGACTCAACACTCTGCCGGATCAGGTCCCATGCGGCGCGGACGTGGCGTTCCTCGGTGCAGGTCTGTCCCACGCAAAGCCGGAGAGTCAGGCGCCCACCCAGCCTGGTGTGCGTCAGATAGAGCCGACCTGTTGCGTTCAAACGGTCCATGAGCCGCTGATTGACATCGTCGCCTCCGCGATGCCGGAAACAGACCAGGTTCAAAGGGGGGGGAACGGCCAACTCGAATCGGTCGTCGGCCCGGACCCAGCGGGCGAACGCGTGCGCCAACTCGATGTGGCGGCGGACATGATGGCGCAGGCCCTCGACCCCGTAATGGCGAATCACGAACCACAGCTTGAGCGCCCGGAAGCGCCGTCCGAGCGGCACGTGCCAGTCGCGGTAATCGATCACCGCGCCGCTTTGGGTCGCCTGGTTGCGCAGGTACTCGGGAAGGATCGACAGCGCGCGGATCAGCGCGGCGCGGTCGGCGACGAAAAAGCAGTCGCAATCGAAGTTGGTGAACATCCACTTGTGCGGATTGAAACAGTAGCTGTCGGCCGCATCGAGGCCGTCCTGAAGGAAACGGTACTCGGGACACACCGCGGCCGTCCCGGCCATCGCGGCATCCACATGCATCCAGAGCTGTTCTTCTCGGCAGATGCGCCCGATCGCCGGCAGGGGATCGACCGCGTTCGAGGACGTGGTGCCCACTGTGGCGCAGGCGAAACACGGCGTCAGGCCTGCCGCCCGGTCGCGTCGAATCTGCGCCAATAGAAGATCGGGACGCATTGCGAAGGAGTCGTCCACGTCGATCAGGCGCAGATTGTCGCGTCCCATCCCCACGACGCCCATCGCTTTCTCGATCGAGGAATGGGTCTGGGTCGAGCCGTAGGCGACGAGTCGTCCGTCGCACCCTCGGCGGTTGCTCTCGCCTTGGGTCGCGCGCTCGCGAGCGGCCAGCAGAGCGCAGACGGCCGCGCTCGAAGCGGAGTCCTGGATCACCCCGCCGCCGGCGGCATCGGACTTGAAATGGGCGGGCAGGCCCAGGATGTCGACCACCCAATCGAGCACGTGGGTCTCGAGTTCCGTGCAGGCCGGGCTGGTCGTCCAGAGCATTCCCTGAACCCCCAGGCCCGAGCAGAGCAGGTCTCCGAGGATCGACGGCCCCGAGTTGTTCCCGGGGAAGAAGGCGAAGAAACTCGGCGATTGCCAATGCGTGATGCCGGGCAGGATCAACTTCTCGACGTCCGCCAGCATTGCCTCGAATGGTTCACCCTGGGCCGGAGGCGACGGCGGCAGGCTGGCGCGGATCTGCCCGGGCGCAACCTGCGAAAGAACCGGGTACGAGTCGACGCGCTCGAGGTAGTCCGCGATCCAGTCCACAACCGCATGACCGTGCCGGCGGAAGGCGTCGGGCGCCATGTGATAGGAAGTTGTCGGCATGGGCTCCATGCAATCCCAAACCACCGGGGTGCGTCCAGCGGGAAACTGGAGACACACACCGGCTGCCGGGCCGGGGCATGGGGTGTGCCGATGTGCTTGACTGCCGTCTGAAGGCGGGACCCATCGCCGACACAGCGGTTCTCATTTTGGCCACGAGCCGCCTGCAGGTGGTACACCGAACACTGCGCCGAAGCGTCGGACGTGGTTGGGAATCCAGGCTTCAGCGGTTCTCGCCGGACAACGAGAACTGCTGTTGCCGACAACGACCGGCTTGAGTCCGCGGCCGGGCTCTTGTTGAACGTCCCCTTGTCCGAAGCGAACCCTGCTATGCCTTTTTCTTGAAGATGCGATAGAGGATCAGCAGCACGATTGATCCGCCAAGTGCCAACAACAGACTGCGGATATCGAATCCGGTCACCCTGCCCAGGCCCGCGATCGAGCCCAGATACCCGCCCACGAATCCGCCGGCGATGCCGAGCAGGATCGTGACGATCACGCCTCCGGGGTCCTTGCCTGGCATGATTAACTTGGCGAGCGCCCCGATGATCAAACCCAGAACGATCCAGGATAATATGCCCATGATAGACCTTTTCTCGTTCCTGCGGTTACACCCGAAAGGAGAGAAATTGTCAAGAGAACCGCTGCGTCAGTGTGTCAGGAGAGATTGTCGGTGGGAATCGAGTTTACGCCGTGTGGGGCCTGCCCGCCGCGCCTGCCTGTGCCGTGCCCGACACGGCAGACAGGCCGCGGCGCTTTGCGGCGCAGGCATGGCGTGCAGACTGCCGTGCTCTGTTCGCGCACTCGAAGGCGTTGGTGTGGGGACGTCCTCGTCTCCGGCGATGAAAGCTGCAGACCCTCTTTGGCGGGAGAGTGCGGCGGTCTACCGCCGCTTTAGACAATTCCCTCGTCGACATACGCTATAGAGGGTAAAGGTGAGAGAACTCACGATGCAGCCGCGCGAGATGAACGGAGAGTGGCGGGATTTGTGGGCGGAGTACGCCCCGCGACTCCTGCTCTTCGCCCGTCAGCAGACGCCTCGCCTGAGCGACGCCGAGGACATTGTCCAGGACGCCTTCGTGCGGTACTGGCGAGCGCAGCAGGCCAATCCGTCGCTCTCACCCGACGTGCTGTTTGTCATGATCCGAAGAATCGCCATCGACTACGCGCGCAAGAACCACGGGCGCTTCGTCCGGGAGTCCGAAGCGGGCGCGCTGTCCGGCCCGGCCGAGGTCTGGTTCGTCGATCCCGCCGAAGAGCAGGAGCGCAAGGAGGAAATCGAGAAAGCGCTGCGGTCCTTGCCGGCCGAACAGCGCGAGGTCCTGGTGCTCAAGGTATGGGGCGAACTGACATTCGAACGGATTGGCGAGATGCTCGAGATTTCACCGCACACCGCCGCCTCGCGCTATCGCTATGGCCTGAACCAGTTGAAACGAGTGTTGTCTGGCAAACAGAGCACCGCCCTCGACGGGCACTCCTCCCTCGCCCCATGCATCAGCCCCGCCTCGACCGGGGCGAGTCAAACACCGGCGTGCGCGGCGAGTGAAGGGCAATCGACAAGTACACAGCATCGCTATGACTGCCACGAACGATCCGCTAGATGATATTGCCGCCGAGCTCGAGCGCCTGCGACCCATTCAAGCCAGCGACAGGTTGACCCGCCGGTTGGAACAGGAACTCGAATCGCTGCCCCCATCTATCACGGCCCGTGCTGTGCTCCCGGTCCGCTTTCGTTGGGTTCCGGTGGCTGTAGCTGCCGGCCTGGCGTTCCTGGCGATCGTCACTGTCACTTGGCAGGCGAGACTGCGGCGTCCCGTTGCGGGCGTCGCCTCGAGTGCCCTCGAAAACAACCGGGCGGAACCGGCGGCGGGGCGAATGCCGTCCGCACAGGCTTTGCGCTGTGTCGATCTGGCGAACTACCTTCTGACTGCCGAGGAGGATGGCCTGGTTTACGCGTCAGAGACGGCGCCGTGGCGGAAGGTTCGATGGCGGTATCTCTCCGCAAGCGAATGGCGCAATGACCAGGAGCACACGACGTTCCAGGTCCTGGTGCCGCGCGAGGAAGTCGTGCTTCTGCCCGTCAACATTCATTAGATCCAAAGGTCCACCCCGTTACGATTCGTCGATTCGTGAATACTATGAAAACAAAAGCAATCTCGTGCGTTCTGCTGGCGGCCGTGGGTGCCGCCCTCACCCTCACGCCGCCCACCCGGGCCCTGCCGGCGGCAGAGAAGGAGAAGGAAAAGGCAACCTATCTGGGCATTGCGGCCGGCGAAGTCGATGACACCCTGCGCGAACAACTCAAACTGGGCAGGGGAGCCGGTATCCGCGTCGAGGCTGTCGTGCCCGGCAGTCCGGCAGACAAGGCTGGGGTGAAGGCGCATGACATTCTCGAGAAGCTCGATGCGCAGGTCCTGTTTAATGCGCAACAACTGGTAGCGTTGGTGCGCAGCTTTGCGCCCGGGGACAAGGTGACTCTCGCGTTGGTCCGCCAAGGCGACCGCCAGACGCTCGATGTTACACTGGGCGAGACCGAGATCGCCCCGGCCGGCAAATCCTTGTCCGATGTCTGGGATGGAGCCAGAGACGCGACCGGCATCGGGAGATTGTTCGGGCTCCCCCTCGACAAGGCCATCATTCCCAACCTGACCATCCAACCTCCGGACAAGCCGTCAGCCTATTTGGGAGTGGAACTTGGTTATGTCATTTCCCCACTGGCGACTCAACTCGGTCTGGAGGACGAGTCCGGCGCGCTGGTGAACATGGTGGTTGATGAGAGTCCCGCCGCCAGAGCCGGGCTCAAACGGCACGACATCATTGTCAAGCTCGATGGCAAGAAAGTTCGGGATCCAGCCGACCTCAGCGCTCGCATCGACAAACACAAGAAGGGAGACAAAATCACTCTCACCGTCATTCGCGGGGGCAAGCCGATTGAAATCACGGCGACTCTTTCCGAGAAGGCGGCCACCGATCCGGCCAGGCTCCAGAAACTCCTGCGGGAATACTACCCGATTGTGCCTGGCATCCGGATGCTGCGCACCGGGCCGGATCGGAACGAGATCGTGGTCCGCCTGGATTCCGAGAACGATGGGAACGCATATCACGTCGAGCGCCGTATCGTTGTTGACCCCGCAAATGCCAGGGCGACCGCCGAGAGCGCCATCGTCAAGCCAGGGCACTCGACGACCAGCCAGGTTTCTGTCGAGCAGAAGGTGATCGTGATGAAGACCGACGGGGGGATGAGCACGGTTCTCGAGGAGAAGGACGGGCATCGCCATGTCACCGTCAAAGACGCGGAGGGAAAGGTCGTATTCGACGGTCCTGTGAACTCGGACGGAG
Source organism: Verrucomicrobia bacterium ADurb.Bin006 (assembly GCA_002071485.1). Classification (GTDB taxonomy): domain Bacteria; phylum Verrucomicrobiota; class Verrucomicrobiia; order Limisphaerales; family J093; genus MWFF01. The sequence continues at coordinate 11,530 of MWFF01000129.1, forward strand.
ATCGGCAGAGACTGCCGACCGAGGCGCGCGAGCAACTGGATCGAATCGAGCAGAGCCTCAAAGCGGGATTGGACAGCGTGGGCAAGGACGTGATACACGAATTGCGGCTTGCGCCCGGTCCGACCGTTCCGGACGTCATTTAGGGCGATCCGATCGGGGGAATTCCGTCACGCGGCCACTGTGTCTGGGTCGGAGCGGGCGCATTCGACGAAACACATCGATGAAAACGCTTACGCTTTGCGTCTGGGTGGTGCTCGCCCTCGGCTTTCCCTTCAACGAACAAGGCCAGGCGGCCGGTCTGGTCTGGCATTCGTCGCGTGCCGAAACGGTGACTGCAGCCCGCAATACGGCCAAGCTTATCCTGTTGCTCGCGGGGCGAGACGCATGCGGCAACTGCATGTACATGAAGACCACCGTGTGCGAATCGCCCGAGGTGCGCGCGCTCATCGACGGCAACTACGTCTGCTGGTATTGCCAGATCGATTACTCGACCGAATGGCAGGCCTACAGGGGCGGACTTGGGGGGTTCACGTTGCCTCTGATCTGCGCGATTGATCCTGGAGATTCCTTGAACTATCTGGACCGATCCACCTCGATTCAGACGATCTCCGTATTCCAACCTCGGTTGCGCAGCCATCTGCCCACCAGCGAGATCAGAGCCAGCCCAACCTTCGAGTCCGGAGCGCCGCGCCTGCTCTGGCATGGCGAGAGTGGATTCCGGTATCGAGTGCTCGAGTCGGCGGATTTTGCGGCCTGGAGTCTTGTCGGCGCGCTTGTTCGCGGAGACGGTTCGCCCATCGAGTTCACAGACGTCTCGGCCGACACGCCGCGCTTCTATCGGATCATGGGTTTCAAGTAGCGCCAGCCCGGACATTTCTCAGCGCGGCAAAGCCACAACCAAATTGGGCCATACCTGACAGCCAAGGCCTATTCATGAAGTGGAGCGGCGTCGCCGACATGCGCCGTCTTCACTTGACATGGCGGGGGACGAGGCGTCCCCACTCCGACCTTCTCGACTTCATGAGTTGGCGCTGACTGGCAGCCTGTGCGGCATGAGACTTCTTTCAAAAAGAAACGAAGTTGACAGAGAGTGGGACAAGGCTGCGCGCGATCTAATGTCCGGGCCGGCGGGCAGGCGTCGTCGAGGCGGACGGTCGGTCGCCATCGGTCGGTCGCGGGGCGCCGCCCAGCCAGTGGAAGTGGCGTTTGACCTCGCCGTAGAAACCGTGTGCAGCGTAGCGGTTGGCTTCGGATTCCGTCGCGTAGCCGCAGAGCCAGGGAGCCGCGGCACGGCGTTTAGCCCCTCCGAGTTTCGAGAGGATGCGGACCAGCAGGAGCATCACGCCCAACACGCACGCCAGCATCACGGGGGCGAAGAGGGCCGTGCGATTCACCGTCTCGATGCCGCTCAACGCCCCGATCGTCATTGGGGCCGCCGCGGCGAGCGCTGTCCCGAAGCCTTGCTGCGCGGCTTCGAGCGCGGCGGTCATGAGATGGAAGGCGAGCGCCGGCACGACGCCCAGCGCCACGCACAGCAGCGCCAGGAACACCTGCGGCCCCTGCATCAGCCCGCCCACCTCGAGTTTGCGCTGCGCGGCAACGCGGGCCTTGACCAGGGCGCTGGCCCGGCCGAGAAAACTGACGCCGAAGAACTTCATGAACGAGGCGAGCGTGAGCGCGCTGGTGAGAATGGCCAGGACACCGCACACCGGGAGGTACTTGGCCGCGACTGAACCCTGGATGGTCGCCACGTAGATGGTCCATTTGCTGGCGAAACCGTTGAGGAGCGGCACACCCGAAATCGCCAGGGAGGCCACCAGCGCCGTCGCCGCCGTCAGGGGCATGAATTTCATCAGACCTCCCATCTGGTTGAGGTCCTGGGTGCCGGTCACGTGACGCAGGGACCCGGCGTTGAGAAACAGCAAACCTTTGAACAGGCCGTGATTGATCACATGGAAGAGCGCCCCGAGGAACGCGATCGCTGCGAGTCCCGCGGCTCGGGGATCGGATGCGGGCAGCAGGGCCATGCACGCGCCGGTTCCGAGGAGGATATAGCCGATCTGACCGATGCTGTGGAAGGCGAGCAACCGCTTCGATTGCTCCTGTTTCAGGGCCTGCATCGTGCCGGTGAACAGCGTGATCGTGCCCAGGATGGCCACCACCCAGCCCCAGCGCGCCAGCGGGTATTGGGCGTGCGCCTCGGGCGGCACAAGCCAGAGAAAATAGCGCATCAGGCCGTACACGCCGGTCTTGATCATCACTCCGGAAAGCATCGCGCTCACCGGCGAGGGCGCCGCCGGATGCGCGTCTGGCAGCCAGACCTGGCCGAACGGCCACATGCCCATCTTAATGCCGAAGCCCAGGAGGAACAGAAGGAATGCCACGCCCGTGTCGAACGGCTTGGCCTGGAGCATCGCGGGCAGGTTCGCGCTGACGGTATCGAAGTCGTACTTGAGGCTTGCGCCGCCGCTGGTCAACGCGCCCATCACCGCGAGGAACCATGCGCCTACCATCGTCGCGGCGCAGGCGATCTGCATCATGACGAGGTATTTGTTGGCCGCCCGGATGTTCTGCGACTGCTTGTGTTCGTAGCGGATGAGCGCGTAGCCGGGCAGGGTCATCAACTGCCAGAAAATGAAGAAAAACCACATCATGTCCGTGGTGCTCAGCAGGCCGTACATCGCCGCCAGGAACAGGAGAAAATACGGGTAATAGCGCCCCACTCCGTACTCTTCGTAGTGCTTCATGTACGGAATCGAGTATAGGGCGGCGGGCACCGCCACAGCCACAGCCAGCAGCAGAAACACCGCGCTCAATCCGTCCACGTAAATCCGCAACGCGAAGCCGAACGCCGGCATGTGGAGAAACAGGGTGGGATGGCCCGGCCCGTGGATGAGCACGCGCATGGCAGCCCAGACGATCAGCCCGCCCGTGGCCGCTGTAATCGCAAAGGACAACCAGCCCGCCGCCGTCTTGTTGCGCGACACCAGCAGAGTCAGCACCGCTCCCGCGATGCAGAGCAGAATCGAAGTGACAACGGATTGTTCAGGAGTCAGCACGCGGTCAAAGCTTCGGTTGGATGGTTGGGACGCCGCCGTGGGTCCGCGGGGAGCGCTGCGTTGGTCCGCGCGGCAGCGTTCGCTCGAATTCGTGTTGGTCTGCGTTTATCTGCGACATGGCCTGTAGCGCACGGCAAAAGACGCCGGGAGCGTGCCCGACCTCGATTCTCACTTCAAGGCCAAATGGGGGCGGACAGATTCCGAGAATCCTTGACCCCTTCAACGCAGCACAGAAACTCGACTTGTCTCCAACACGCTTCAGCGGGCATGTTCCCTCGTCGCGCCTCGCCAGCGAGCCGAATCTCCTCCAGCAAAACCGGAATTGCAGAGACCCTTGATACCATCTCGGTCAGGGTTCAGTTTCAACTTTCGACAGTCCCCACATTCGAATCCTTCGGATCGTTCGAGGATTTGCCGGCTTGAATCCGGCGCCCAAGAGGCCATCCTCCACCCATGAACTCCAAGCTGAATCGACGCCGTTTCATTGCCCGCACGCCTTTGGCAGCCGCCAGTGTGGCAGTTGCCCGCTCGTCCTTGTCGGCATCTTGTGATCGACAACCCGGCTGACAGCTACTCGAGATGGATGCCGACCAGACGGTCCGGTTCATGCGAGGAGTCGAGAAGCCGTGGATCGCGTTCAAAGTGCCGGCGTCCGGCACTGTCCAGCCTGAGCCCGGCTTCAAGTCCGCCCTCGAAAACGGCGCGGATTTCCTCTGCCTGGGCATGTTCGATTTCCAGGTCGAGGCCAATGCGAAGCTCATGAACACTCTCCTGGCCTCGAACGAAACCCGGAACCGGACACGCGCCTGGATGGATTGGTCAAAGATGACACACCGCTGGTTCTGCCTCTCCCTGGTGTGGTGCGTCGCGCTGGGCCTTCGGGCGGGCGACACTCTCGCCGCGCCCTCGGTGGTCCGCGTCCAGGCGCGGGACGGTGGCTATTGTCTCGAACGCAACGGCGCTCCCTTTTTCATCAAAGGGGCCGTGGGCTCGTACCGGCTCGATCTGTTGGCCGCGGCAGGCGCCAATTCGGTTCGGATGTGTCCACAGGGCCTGGATGCGGCCCACAAGGCGGGCCTGACCTGCCTGGTGGCTCTCCCGCTGGAGAATCCGCGACATGGATTCGACTATCGTGACCGGGCTCGAGTCGAGGCCCAGTTTGACACGGTGCGGTCCATCGTCCGGCGCCACCGCAATCACCCTGCGTTGCTGGCGTGGAATCTGGGCAACGAGCTGGAAATCAGCACCACTGCGGAGCAACGGGTGGCGCTGTGGCAGGAGGTCAACCGACTCGCCGTGATGGTGAAGCAGGAGGATGCGAATCACCCTGTCATCGCCGTGTTGGGCGATGCCTATCGGCGCATCCTAAATGAACTCGACGCGCTGTGCCCCGCCCTGGACGCGGTGGGGTTGAATTCCTACGCTGATATGTTGACCTTGCCAGAAGACATAGCCCGTCAAGGATGGAACAGGCCTTACGTGGTCACAGAGTTCGGACCTCGAGGCCATTGGCAGGTGCCTAAAACGCCGTGGCGAATGCCCATCGAGGACACCAGCAGCGCCAAAGCGGAGTTCTACCTCAAGGCCTACCGTCATGCGGTCGAGGGCCGTTCGAATTGCCTGGGCTCATACGTTTTTTACTGGTCTCACAAACAGGAGAAGACCCACACCTGGTACGGCATGTTCCTTCCCGACGGGTCTCGCACCGAGTCAATCGACGTCATGACATTCCTCTGGAGCGGGCGATGGCCGGCCAACCGCTCTCCGCGCATCGAAGAATCCGGCATTCGACTCCTCCGGGACAACCGGCAGAGTGGCGCATGGGAGACGCTGCTCGCGGGTCAGCGGGCGCGGTTTGGCGTGACCGTGACGGATCCGGAAGGCGACGCAGTGAAAGTGACATGGGATTTGCGGACTGATCTGGCGGACAATCCGGGCGTGGGCGGGAATCCGGAGCCGGAAACAGCGCCGATCCAACGGGCGATCATCGAGACCTGGCAGGGCGGGCAGGTCGTGGAAATCCAACTGCCGCGGAAGCCGGGTTTCTACCGGCTCTTTGCGTATGCCCATGACGGCCAGGGCAACGCCGCGACTGCCAACCTCCCCATCCTGTCGGTGATGCCCGATTGATCCCGAGAGCCCGGATCGATCAGAGGCTCCGTGCTGAACCTGATGCGGGCTAACGTGGAAACCGCTGGCGGGGTGCAGGACAAATTGGTGGGGGTTGAGCATGGAATCAGGCAGGGAAGGCGAGCGTTTGGTGTGCTGTGGCGTA